>DATBCZ010000103.1:0-5360 GCA_036270175.1 Steroidobacteraceae bacterium
GATGACGCCTACGGCGCGCTTGTAAAGGGCGTCTGAGCGAGCAACTGTCTGCCGCTTGGCCGACTGGTGTTCGGAATTGTTCATCTGTTTTCTCTGGCGTTAGCTTTTGTTGTCCGGCGTGCGTCTGAGTTTCGCCTCGCGGAAGAACGCGTCAACCGCATCAGCGCTTGCGTGAGCCGCTGCCGCGCGCAACCCGGCAAGAGGAAGATGCGCGAGGCGACGCGCCACGGTCGAGCCCAGCCGTTGCAGGATCTCGCGTTGGCTGTCGTCGAGACCGCGCAACTCCGCGGCGAGCGCGCGATCGACTTCTTCCGCGGCGATCTGTTCGAAGGTGCCACGGAGGTCCGCGAGCTTACGCCCAATCGCGCGGGTCGCCAGATCACCCCGCAGTCGGGTGAGACGCTCGTCGATCGCAGCGCGCACCGGGGCCATACGCATGAGTTGCGAGAGGCGCCGCTCTTGCGCTGCTTGGATGAGATCGTTCATGCCTACGCGTGGGAAACCCGCGAGGCGGGCGGCCTCGGGCTCGACGTTTGGGGGGACGCCGAAGTCGATGATCAGGGGGGGGTGGGGGGTTACTTGCGCCAGCCGCGCGAGAGCGTCTGTGCCTAGCACCGGCTCGCCACCACCGGCGGCCAGCACTAGAGCGGCAACCTCACGTGGTCGCGCGCGGAACTCATCCAGTGAAAGCGCGTGCGCGCCGACTGTTTGCGCGAATTCCTCCGCCGCCTCCAGCGTGCGGTTCACTACGAGGAGCGGCACGCCGGCTCGATGTAGTGCCTTGCCGCAGCGCTTTGTCATCGGTGAAACGCCGACCAGCGCGACAGTTCCAGGTTTCCCCGCGAGGTGGAGTACCGCGCGGTCCGCGGCGAGATCGGCTAGAGAGGGAGCGCGGATGCCCGCCTCGAGGCGATGCACCCGATTCGCCATCCCTAGCGCCTCGCCGAGGAGACGGTCGAGAATCGGGCCTGACGCGCGCGCTTCGCGTGCGGCTTCCCAAGCGCCGCGCAACTGGATGGCAATTTCCTGCTCACCGGTTTGCGCCGAGTCTAAACCGCAGGCGACGAGGAACAGGTGCTCCACGGCCGCTTCACCCGTCCAGGCGCGGAGGATACGGGTGGCTTCACCGGGCTGCGGATCGCGGCCGGTCAGAGCCCGGAATACGTCTCCCCGCGAGTCCCCCGCCGGACTTCCATCGCTCGTGGCGAAAAGCACTTCGACACGATTGCAGGTGCCCACGTAGAGGATTTCAGACGCGCGCAGGAAATCGCGCAGCGCCGGGAGGCGCGCCGCGACTTCTGCCTTGGGGAGGGCGAAACGAGCGACCTCGTCAACGCCCACATGGCGATAGGAAAGACCCACGACACCGATCTGGTGCATGGGGGTAGGAGAACATGGGCTAAGCGGGCGTGTGTCACCGAACGGTCACGACCATCGGTAGGCGTCACATCCCATAGGCGTCATGGGCGCCACCGGGGCGGCCGTGCCGGCCCCGGTTACGGGTAGACCCAGCGAAACAGTGCTATTCAGCTCGTACGGCGCGTAGCCAGCGTCGTTAACAGGATGCCCGCAAGCAGTCCGATTCCCAGGGCAAGCGCGGCCGCTTTGTAAGGCTGCGCTTCGATACTCTCTTGCGCGTCGCCCAAACGCCCTTTTGCCCAGTCCTGCGCCTGCGACGCACGGGTCTTCGCCCATTCCTGGGCTTGCGCAGCACGAGCACGCGCCGCACTCGCAGCTGCGCCACCGGCCGCTTTCAAATGTTCCTTGACCTCGGCGGTATCGGCCGCAGATTCACCGTTCGTCGTCGTCGTGTTCATATTGCCGTCCTCGCCGGAAAGGCCGTTGTAGGTTTCGTGGCAATCAAACGCGGCTAGAGCGACCCGGTTCCCGAGGTGCGCCCGATCGGCTACATCTCATCCTGCCAGGCAAACCCGTCACGGCTGATGAGCGCGCTCGAGGCCGCCGGTCCCCAACTCCCGGCAACATACGATTTGATGCGCTCGTCATGTTGCGCCCACCCATCGCGAATGGGGTCGATCCAACGCCAGGCGGCGTCGAGCTCGTCGCGCCGCATGAACAGTGTCAGATTTCCCTTTACGACATCGGTGAGCAGGCGCTCGTACGCATCGAGTCGCTGCTCCTTGAAAGTCCCGGCGAGATCCAGCGCGAGGTCGACGGGCTTCAACCGCATCGTCTCGCCCGGCATTTTCGCGAGAATAGTGAGCGTGATGCTCTCCTGCGGCTGCAAGCGGATCACGAGCCTATTCGGAGCGCGGCCCTGCGTGCCCGCCGCATCGAAAATCGAATGCGGCACGTCCTCAAAAGTCACGACGATCTCGGTCACCCGCTCCTGCAAGCGCTTGCCCGTGCGCAGATAGAACGGCACACCGGCCCAGCGCCACGTGTCTATCTCGGCCTTGAGCGCCACAAATGTCTCCGTGGTGCTGTCCGCCGCAACGCCAGCTTCATCGAGATAGCTCGGAACGGGCTGGCCACTGACGGCGCCCGCGCGATACTGGCCACGAACTGTCTTGTTTTGCACGGCGTTTCCCACGATTGGGCGCAAAGCACGCAGCACTTTCAACTTCTCGTCGCGGACGGCGTCGGGATCGCTACTCGTAGGCGGCTCCATCGCGAGAATGCACACGAGTTGCAAAAGATGGTTCTGCACCATGTCGCGCAACGCGCCCGTGTGCTCGTAGAATTGCCCGCGGCCTTCGACACCTAACTGCTCCGCGATGGTGATCTGCACGTGGCGGATCCGGCCACGCCGCCACAGCGGCTCGAACAGCGTATTACCGAATCGCAGCGCCATCAGATTCTGCACCGTCTCCTTACCGAGGTAGTGATCGATGCGGTAGATCTGTTGCTCCGCGAAAATCGCGCCGACGCTTCGATTGATGAGGTCAGCGGACGCCCGGTCGTGTCCAAGAGGCTTCTCGAGCACCACGCGAGATTTCGGGGTCACAATGCGGGCGGCGGCGAGATTGTCGCAGGTGAGCGTGAACAGGCTCGGAGCAGTCGAGAGAAAAATAACGCGCGTGGCGTCGTCACGGCCCTCCAGCGCCGCGTGCAACTTACGGAAGTCCTGCGGGTCAGTCACATCCGCCCGTACATAGTCGACCTGTGCAGCGAAGGCGCGCCAGCGCGCCTCTGTGAATTCGTCGCCGCCCAGATGCTTGCGGCAGGTGGTTTCGATCTGTGCGAGATATTCCTCGCGAGAGAGGTTCGTGCGTGCCACGGCAAGCACTCGGGACGACGGCCCCATTTGACCTGCAACGTGGCGGCGATAAAGCGCGGGCACCAGCTTGCGCAAGGCAAGGTCGCCCGTTCCGCCGAACAGCACCATGTCGAACGTGTCAAGTTTCTGCACTCTACTGAGAACTCCTTTTAACGGGCGCAGCCTAACGCCAGAGCCTGTCTGACCAATGCTCGCCGTAGCGAGGGCGACCCAGATCGAGCAGCTTTCTGCGATCGTTTCCCGCGAATAGCGGGGGGCCTATGAGGGAAACGATCGCAGAAAGATGCCGATCTGGGGCGGCCGCAGTAGGCGAGCATTGGTCAGACAGGCTCATGCCTGCGGCACCGGCGGAACTTAGCATTCGCGGCGGATTGCGTTAGGCTCGCACACTATCGGGGCCTCCCGCCACGACGACCGTCGAATTTTCTTCACGCAGCGGAGTGCGTGCCATGTCCAAACCATCGATACCCATTCACCCGCTCGTGCTGGCCGTCACCGAGCGCATCGCCGATCGCAGTCGCTCCGAGCGCTCTTTGTACCTAGGTCGTATGACCAATGAAGCAGCCGAGGGCCCGACACGGGCGCGCCTGTCCTGCACGAATTTGGCGCATGGCTTCGCCGCTTCCTCATCCGGTGACAAAGACGCACTGAAGGATTTGCGGTGGCCGAACCTTGCCATCATCACTGCCTACAACGACATGCTCTCCGCGCACCAGCCGTTCGAGGGCTATCCAGGACTCATTCGCGTGGCAGCGCGCGACGCCGGCGCGACAGCGCAGGTTGCCGGTGGGGTACCGGCAATGTGCGATGGAGTAACGCAGGGGCATGCCGGCATGGAGCTGTCGCTGTTCAGTCGCGACGTGATCGCCATGTCGACAGGAGTCGCGCTCGCCCACGGCATGTTCGATGGCGCGCTATGCCTCGGTGTTTGTGACAAGATCGTGCCAGGCCTGCTGATAGGTGCACTGTCTTTTGGACACCTCCCGACAGTCTTTGTTCCCGCGGGACCGATGCCGACGGGCGTGGCCAACAAGGATAAGGCGCGTATCCGGCAATTGTTTGCCGAAGGCAAGGTCGGCCGCGACGCCCTGTTGAAGTCCGAATGCGACAGTTACCACTCCGCCGGCACGTGCACGTTCTACGGTACGGCCAACAGCAACCAGATGTTGATGGAAGTCATGGGCCTGCACATGCCCGGCAGCGCGTTCGTGTCTCCCAACACGCCGTTGCGTGACGCGCTGACCGCGGCCGCCACTCATAGACTGGCTCGCATTACATCGCTGGGAAAAGAATACATCCCGCTCGCGCGCGTTGTTGACGAGCGCGCGATCGTGAACGGAATCGTCGGCCTGCTGGCGACCGGAGGTTCGACGAACCATACGCTTCACCTCGTTGCCATCGCACGCGCCGCTGGAATCATCATCGACTGGACCGACTTCAGCGAGTTGTCGGATGTGGTTCCGCTGCTGGCGCGGATCTACCCAAACGGCAGCGCGGACGTAAACCACTTCCACGCCGCGGGAGGCATGGGATTTCTGGTGCGAGAGCTTCTCCACGCGGGGCTCATGCACGCCGACGTGCAGACGATCGCCGGTGTGGGGCTCGACGCTTACACGCAGGAGCCGTGGCTGTCGCCGGAGGGTGTTGCGTGGCGCCCGGCGCCCATTGCGAGCGGCGATACGTCGGTGTTACGTCCGGCGAGCGATCCTTTCAGCGCGGACGGCGGCCTCAAACTCATGCGTGGCAACCTGGGTCGGTCAGTGATCAAGACCTCGGCGGTAAAGAGCGAACATCGTGTCATCGAAGCCCCCGCGCTCGTGTTTGATGGGCAGGACGATGTTTTGAAGGCTTTTGAGGCTGGCGAACTGGCGCGCGATGTCGTTGTAGTCGTGCGGTACCAGGGACCGCGTGCCAACGGAATGCCAGAGCTACACAAACTGACACCGGCACTGGCATCACTGCAGAGCAAGGGCTTCAAAGTCGCCCTGGTGACCGATGGACGCATGTCCGGGGCATCGGGAACCGTGCCGGCCGCGATTCACGTCTCGCCGGAATGCCTCCACGGCGGCCCACTGGCGAAGGTTAGGGACGGTGACATCGTTCGGCTCGACAGTCTCGC
>DATBCZ010000104.1:0-14331 GCA_036270175.1 Steroidobacteraceae bacterium
TGTTGCCTGAACAGCCAGCTACAATGAACACCATAATTACCTGGCGAACAGGATGCGCACATCCATGCTTGCCTGACTCGCGATTCGCGCGACCGATGAGGGCATGATTCGGCCGCGTGGGCGTTGCAGGCGCTCTTGCGCGTGGGGTCTCTAGTCGCGATGCTGCGGTCGCGGTTCTCAACTGACGGCGAGTGTGATGACACGATCGATCCGAAATAGCTTCCAGGCTCTGGCAACGCTGTTTGTGTTGCTGCTTGCTCCCTTGGCGGGAGCAGCGACCTCCGCACCGGCGGGCGTGTCGGACTACCCTCTCGGCGCGGGTGACCTCGTGAAAATCAGCGTCTTCGATCATCCGGAGCTCGCCACCGAGCTGCGCGTGAGTGAGGCGGGCACGATTTCCTTTCCGTTGCTCGGGGAGATCAAGGCCGAGGGAATCTCGGTCCACGAGTTCGAGAAAAAGCTCGCCCGCGCACTGACGGACGGCGGGTTCGTGCGCCAGCCGCAGGTCTCAGTCCTCGTCACCGACTACCAGAGCCAGCGGTTCTCGGTGTTGGGACAGGTGACCCATCCGGGTCAATACCCGCTCATGACCAAGGTCGACATCATGGGAGCACTCGCCGCGGCCGGCGGTGCGGTCAACCTGGCCGCAGCCGACGAAGCGACGCTCCTGCGCCGCGACGGAACGCGCGTGCAGATCGACCTGATCTCGTTGTTCCAGGGCGAAGCACGCCAAAACCACACACTGGCGGCGGGCGACACGCTCTACGTCCCCAAAGCGTTGCAATTCTATATATATGGTGCGGTTCAGCATCCCGGCGTGTACCGCCTCGAGCGTGGAATGACGGTCTCACAAGCGATTGCCGCCGGGGGCGGGTTGACCCCCCGGGGCACGGACCGCCGCGTCGTCGCGCGGCGGCGCGACTTCCAGGCCGGCAAGGAGCGGGAAGTCTCGCTCGACGCCGCCGACCTGGTCCAGGCGGACGACGTGCTGCGAGTGAAGGAAAGCCTTTTCTGACGGAGCGGGAGCAAAATCCATGACATTTCGCCAACTTATCGTCATCCTGCGCGCCCGCTGGCTGCTGGCCGCAAGCATTTTCGGCGGCGTACTGTTGGTCACGGCGGTTGCCACGGCGCTCTGGCCAAGGCAGTACGAAGCCGATGCATCGGTGATCGTCGACATCAGGTCCGACCCGACCACCGGCACCGTCAATCCGGATCAACTCCTGACGAGTTACCTGGCTACACAGGTCGACATCGCCTCCAGCGACCGCGTGGCTCGGCGGGTCGTCAAGACGTTGCGGCTCGACATGGACCCCAAGACCCGCCAGGACTGGCTGGACGGCGGCAGAAAGGGGGATTTCACCGCGTCGATCGTCGAGAGCCTGCGCAAGAAGATCACCATTACGCCCTCCCGCGACAGCAGCGTGATCACTATTGCCGCCCTGAGCCACGACCGCAAGACCGCGGCGGCGTTGGCCAATGCCTTTGCCCAGGCTTACCTCGAGACGACGATCGATCTGAAAGTAGAGCCCGCCAGGCAGTATGCGAGTTGGTTTACCGACCGCACCCGCGAGCTGCAGGCCGACCTGGAGGCGAAGCAAAAGCGCCTGGCCGACTACCAGGCCGTGAACGGCATCACGGCGACCGAGAAGCTCGATATCGAGAACGAGCGTCTGGCCGATCTGTCGACTGCCCTCACCAAGGCGCAGGCGGAGTATCAGAAGAGTGCCTCCAAGCAACGCCAGGCGGAGCGCAATCCCGACGACCTGCCCGAGGTGTTGCAGAGTCCGCTCATCGGCGGCTTGAAAGCCGAGCTCGCCCTCGCGGAGTCCAAGCAGAAGGACCTGTCCATGGGCGTCGGAGTGAATTATCCGCTCTACCGGTCCGCCGAAGCGCAGGCCGCCTCGTTGCGATCCCGGATCGTGGCCGAGACCGAGAAGGTCGTCAACTCGTTGAAGAACGATGCCCAGCTCACCCTGCGTCAGCTCAATGACGCCGAGGCCGCGCTGGAGAAACAGAAGAAGGGTGTACTGGAGTTCAACCGCGGCCACGACCAGCTGCAGGTTTTGCAGAATGATGTCGTGGCGGCGCAGCGCTCTCTCGATGATGTCGCGCAGCGACGCTCGCAGACCAGCCTCGAAAGCCAGCTGCAACAGACCAACGTCCTGCCGTTGACGCAGGCAGTCGAGCCGCCCCTGCGCGCCAGTCCGGTCATCAGGCTCAATCTGGCGATAGGATTCCTGCTCGCGGTCATGTTGGGAACGGGTGTTCCGCTGATCCTCGAGCTGAATAACCCCCTCATCCGCGGGGAGGAAGATCTGCGACGGGTCCTGGCCGTGCCATTCCTGGGCGCCATCCGCCCAAACCCCGTGAGAACCGGCGGTGGCACCGGCGCAGCGCACGCGCCTTCGCGATCTAACGCACCCCCACTGTACCCGCCGCTGCGCGCCGAGACGCCGACATCATGAGTGCGAACGCAAAAGACGATCTCTCGAAAACGCTCGAGGGGACGCCCCGCAGCCGCGCCATCGGGGCGATTCTCGTCGACGCCGGACGTCTGACGGAAGCGGATGTGGGCGAGATTCAGGCCTATGCGGAAAGCACAGGACTGCTGTTCGGCGAAGCCGGCATCAAGCTCAATCGATTCACCGCCGAAGACGTTAACTTCGCGCTCGCCCGCCAATTCCACTATCCCGTATTGACGCATGGTACGGGTGGGATGGTTGCGGACGAAGTGGTTGCCGCGTACGAGCCACAAAGCGAGCTCGCGGAAGACCTGCGCACGGTGCGCAGCAGACTGGTAATCGATTGGCTCAGCCACGCCGAACGCAACATTCTCACCGTCGTGAGCCCGGATCGCGCCGATGGCCGTAGTTGGTTTGCTGCGAACCTCGCAACCGTATTCGCGCAGGCTGGCGAGCGCACCCTGCTCATCGATGCGGATATGCGGGCGCCCAGGCAACACCAGTTATTCAACCTGAACGACAGCCTCGGGCTGTCCGCCGTGCTGACCGGCCGTGCGGGCAAAGAGACCGCGCGCCGCATTCATCCCGAGTTACGCCTGTTCGTGGTCCCGGCCGGCATACTGCCGCCGAACCCGCAGGAGTTGCTGACACGTCCGGTGTTCGAGGTGGTGATCAGCAAGTTCGCGAGCCAGTTCGATGTCGTCATCATCGATACCCCACCGGCGCGACACACCGCGGATGCACAGATCGTCGCGGCCAGGGCGGGAGCGGCCATCATGCTGTCCCGTCGCAATCACACGGGCGAAGTCCCGTTGCAATCGACCCTCAAGTCGCTTCTGGACTCGCGCGTGAAAGTCGTCGGCAGCGTCATCAACGACTACGACTGAGTCGTGTCGACAGCGGGCACAACGGTAAGACGCGCGACGCTGACGGCGTTGGCATTGGCGTTGGGATTGGCGTTCCTCGCCCAGCTGTACATCGATCCCTCGTTACCCAACGTTGCGTGTGCGATCGTCGTGGTCACCTCGACGATCCTCATGCTGCTGTATCTGGAATTCACGGATGCGATGGATCGCCAACCGTTGTCAACCCTGGTGCTGCTCGGTTTCTGCACGACGACTCAATTCGGCGCCCTGCTCGCACAAAGCCTCGCGGGAACCGCACTGAGCGCCTCGTTGCGCCAACCCATCGAGACGTTCTCGACTCTCGCGGCGTACCAGCTGCTCGCGCTCGCCGTACATGCGGTCTACCGGTTGTTCGCGAACCGGACTGACCGGGTCTCCCTGGTTCGGCATTCGCTCCAGCTGGTCGGCTTGTACTCGACGCCCAAGGTGCCGACGTTATGGATCATGGGCGCCCTGGGATGCGTCAGCTATTTTTTCTCCCGCTCGGTCATCTACACCAGCGATGGCTCGGCCGGCGGCGGGGTCCTCGGCGCCGTGGCGAGCAGCTTCAACTTCCTGATCTCGGCACCCTTTTTGATTCCGCTGTACATGAAACTGCAGGGTCCCGGCTATTGCCGCCCCAGGTGGGTCTACCCCGGCCTGGTGGTATACGCGCTGCTTGCCGTGACGCTGGCCCTGCTCCGTAACGCACGGGTCATCATGTTTGTCGGCGTCGCGACAGTGGGATTCGGCTACCTGCTGGTGTGCCTGCAGAGCAGGGCGCCCCTCAAGCCGGGAATGCGCCGAAGAATCATACTCGCGGTGATCGCACTGGCCGTGGTCGCGGCCCCGCTGTCGGACCTGGCGACCGCGATGGCCATCGCGCGACCCGCGCGCACCAAGGCCTCCGGCACCGCAATGCTCGCGAAGACCATCGAGGTTTGGAGAAAGCCCTACCTGATACAACAGTACCGGGACCGGCAGAGCCATGCGGGTCTGTTCAGCGCGTATGACGAGTCGTATATCGCCAACCCTCTCTTCGCACGCCTCGTCGAGACTAAATTTCACGACAATGCGCTGTACTTCGCGAAGAGCCTCGATACGAGCGCGAGCACCGAAAAGCTGCAGAAGGTCACTGCGGATTTCCTGTGGTCGACCCTACCGACGCCGATCCTCCAGCGGCTGGGCGTCCGGATCGACAAGGACGATCTGAATTTCTCGATGGGTGACTATCTCGCCTACCTCAGCCGGGGTGTGCCGCTCGGCGGCCGCAAGACGGGCTCGATTTTTGCTCAGGGCCAGGCGGTATTCGGAGCCCTCTTCCCATTTGTTTATGCGCTCCTGTGCCTCGTCCTATTCAAGTGGATGGATCTGTTGTGTGCACGTCGCAGTGCCGGATCGTCGTTCCCCGTGACCGTCGCATTGCTGACCTCCTGGCAGCTCGTACACCTGCTCGCACCGGAGTCGCTGCACCAGGTTTGTCTCGCCATAGTGCGCGGCATTCCACAGGATATCGCGGTCTATGCACTCGTATCTCTGCTCGCGCGCGTGCTCACCGGGAGCGGTTCCGAGCGACGCAAGGAAGTCGCCCTACCCTCCGGGCAAGTGCCCGCCTGATGATCGTCCGATAGCCGTGCCGCATGTCATGTGAACTGATTATCAGTGGATGGTACGCATCCGACGCACCGAGAAACTACGTAACGGCTGGAGACGAGGTGATCCGCGGCCCCGCATTCCGCAGCCTGTGGTGGCGGTCGCTCGATACCTACATGAAGCCGGAGCACGTATTTGTCGTGGACTCCGCGTCCCCGGTAAAGCCCGACGATGCGGCCTCCACGTCCACGGATTTCCGACATGTCGAGTTGTTGCGAAATCCGGGGCATGCCCAGAACGCCACCACCCACTATTGCGGCTACATGGCCGCCGTCCTCATGGGCCTGGAATTCGCCCTGCACAATGGCGTCGATATGGTGATACACGTGGAGCAGGACGCTCTCGTGTACGGCGACCGCATCGTCGAGAGAACCAAGCATGCGCTGCTTCACCGCGACTTCGTATTCGGCAGCGATGCGAAGCAGATTCAACAGAGCTATTTCGCGATGACACGCAACGGACTGCGGCGTTTCCTGAGCGCCCTGCATGCGATCGAACAGTCCGACAAGCAGGTCGCCCCCGAACACAAGTTTATGTTCGCGGCTTCGAGATTCCTGCCGGCCGCGACACTGGGGCTGGCAGCGCACACCCCCAGAAACGCGATCTGGCGGGCCCGCACACGCCTGTTCGGCATGATTTGCGCGTTGACCCGCAATTATGCGCTGCTGCCCTTCGGCTACGGTCGGGTGCGTCCGATCGATTTCGACGCCGAAGTCTTTTATTTTCAACACGGCTCGGCTGCGGAAATATCCGAGTACAGGAGGCTGACTGGCTTCTGACCGGCTTCAGGCCCGCCAGGCGATCGCAATGAGCTCCCTGCAGAGATTTCTCTCCGCCAGCGCCGCCTCCTGGGCGAAGATCCTGCTGACCGTCGCGACGCAGATCCTGCTGGTCCCGGTGTTTCTGAGTCACTGGTCGGTGAAAGTGTATGGTTGCTGGCTGATAGTGCAAACGGTCGTCGGGCTCGCCTCGCTCTTGAGTGCGGGCGTGCACTCGTACGCCGGCTTCGAGTTCCTCAAGATCGGCGACCGCAAGCCGCACGAGAGCCGGCGACTGTTCTATTCCGCGTTGCCCTGCCTGCTGTTGGTCTCGACCCTGGAGCTGGCCGTCCTGTCCGGGTTGATCTACTACGGCGTGATCCGCGGTGTGTTCGATGCCGATCGCTCGATCGATGCCACCCTGTTGCACCAAGCTGAGCTGTCGCTGGTCCTTTACTCGGTTTGCTGGCTGGTCGCCAGCAGCGCTGGAGGTCTGGCGGGGCGGGCCGTGGCGCCGTACGGATATTTCCCGCGAATGACCTGGTGGGCGGTCCTGCTGGCGCTCCTTCAGGCACTTGCCTCCGGCGTGGCGGTAGCGCTGGGAGCGGGTCTTCTGCAGACCGTCGCCTGGATCACCGTCGCTACCGTAGCGGCGAACGTGCCGATTCACTGGGACATGTGGCGTATTTTCCGACAACAGGCGCTCTACCCGGTGAAACCCGATTGGAAACTCGGCTTTCGCGTCGTAACCCGCTCCTTCGCCGTCTCCTTCAGTGCGGTGGTCGACATCGGGCGGCAACAGGGCGTGCGTATATTTCTGGGTGCGCTCCTGGGAGTCACGGAGATGGCCGAGTTCTCCACCACTCGCACGCTGGGCAATATCTCCATGCAGGGCATAGGCACGGTCACGAATCCGATCATGCCGGAGCTGATGCGCTTTCTGCGTGAACGGGATGCCGCCCGGACCAAGGCTGCGATCGGCTTCGTATGGTTCTTTGCAGTGGTGCTGCTGGCGCCCTTACTGGTCGCGCTCCAATGGATAACACCCAGGATCTACGTCGTGTGGACGCGGGGGAAAATCACGTATGACCCAGCCCTCTTCGCGTTGTTTTCCGCCACGCTCCTGCTGTTCGCGCTGGCCCGTCCTCCGCTCGCGGTTCTACAGGGAAACAATCTGCTGAAGGTGCAGCTCGGGATTTCGGTCAGCGTTTCCGTCATCGCCCTGGCCGGGATCCTGCTCTTCACGAGGAGCTTCGGCACGCACGGCGCCGCCGTGTCGCTGCTGCTCGCCGAGCTCGTCGGAACCACGTTGTCCGTGGCATACGGGGTGAGATGGCTGCACCGAAACGAGATCGGTTTCCCGTGGCGCCTGTTTCTCATCACGCTGCTTGCCATGCTCGTCGCGGATGTCGCGATCTATTTCATGGTGTGGCTCCCCGCAGCGCAGCTCTATATCCTCATACTATCGCTGGCAGCTGGCGGGCTGATTGCCGGGCTGTTCATCCGGGCACTCCCGGCAGCAGCACTGGCTCGCGTGAGCCGGTTCCTGCCGCGGCCCGCGCGGTACTGGCTGGCGGGGAGTTGACAACGATGTGGCTCGAGTGACGGCATGAGGATCCTGTACATCGGCCGAACGAGCGGTACGTCTCTCGATCGCGCGAACGCTCTCCGGCGGCTCGGTCACGAGCTCGTGCATATCGATCTGCGCGCGCTCCTGCCGCGCTCCGTGTGGGTCGACCGCATCACGTGGCGCCTCGGCGGCAGCTATTTTTCTCCCTGGATCAACCGCAGCCTGTCTGTCGCCCTCGGCGAGCAAACTTTCGACCTCTGTTATGTCGATGGCGGCGAATGGGTGACACGCTCGACCATCATCCTGCTGCGCGACCGGGCCCCGATGTTGGTCAACTACAACATCGACGATCCGTTCGGGTCGCGGGACGGCTCGCGCCTGCGCGTCTACCGCAAAAACGCCGCGCTGTACGATCTGTGCGTGGTAATGCGTGAGCACAACGTGGCGGAAGCGAAAGCGCACGGCGTCCGGAACGTCATGCGCGTCTACATGTCCGCCGACGAGGTGTCACATGCTCCGCGGCCGATTTCTCCCCAGGAAGCGCAACGGTGGCAATCGGATGTGTTGTTCCTGGGCACCTGGTTTCCGGAGCGCGGGCCATTTCTGCTCGACCTCATCAGGCGAGGCGTGCCGTTGACGATCCAGGGCAACCGGTGGCAGAAGGCGCCGGAGTGGGAGCAGCTCAGGCCGCATTGGAGAGGCGGCGCGGTGTTTGGCGACGATTATGCGCGTGCCATCCAATGCGCGAAGGTCAACATCGGCCTGTTGTCGAAAGAGAATCGAGACCTGCACACCACCCGCTCGCTGGAGATCCCGGCACTGGGCGCGCTTCTGTGCGCGGAGCGGACGTCGGAGCACCTTGCCATGTACGTGGAAGGTGAAGAGGCGTTGTTCTGGGCGGACGTCGATGAGTGCGCGCAGGCGTGTCAGCGTGCGCTCGAGAACGAAGGCCTGCGCGAGCGCATCGCTGCCGCGGGACACGCCCGGATCGCGCGCAATGGCCACTACAACGAGAATATCCTCCATAACATACTGGCATTCGCGGCAACGCTCGACACCCGTATCGCGGAGCCCGCATGAGGATCGTGCTGTTCTGCCATCCGGCTTTCATGCGCTCGCAAAGCATGCCCCGGTTCGCCAACATGTTGGCGGCAAGGTACGCTGCCCGTGGAATCGACGTGCGGATGTGGGCCCCACGGCCGTATTTCCGCAAGCTGGCGCGCGGCGAGTTCCTGGGGAAATGGGCCGGCTACCTGGATCAATACCTGCTCTTTCCACTGTCGGTGCGGCAGCGCCTGAAACGTGAGCCCGCCGACACGCTGTTCGTGTTCTGTGACCAGGCCATGGGGCCATGGTTTCCGTTGGTCGCCCACCGGCCCCATGTCGTACATGCTCACGACCTGCTCGCGCTGCGGTCCGCTTTAGGCGAGATACCGGAGAATCCAACGTCGACGACCGGCCGCATCTATCAACGCTTCATCCGTCACGGCGTGCGTCGTGGACGATATTTCATCTCGATTTCCAACAAGACGCGCGAGGACCTGCACCGTTACACCGGTGTACGTCCCGTACTTTCGGAAGTTGTTTACAACGGGCTCAACTATCCGTACTCCCGCCTACCCTCCGCACAGGCGCAGCAGATCCTGGCCGGCGCCGGGCTGCCGGTCGAGAAGCGCGGCATGCTTCTCCACGTCGGCGGCGGACAGTGGTACAAGAATTTTCGCGGGGTGCTCGCCTTGTATGCGCGCTATGCGGCCCAGCACGCCCGGCCGCTGCCGTTGTGGTGTGTCAGCCCGCAGCCGAAAGGAAGGGTGCAGGAGTTGCTGCGCGAAATTCCATCCACGGCGGCCGTGCATTTCTTCCAGAATATCGACAGCCGCACCCTTCAGGCAGCCTACTCGCACGCTCGCGCACTGTTGTTTCCGAGCCTGGAGGAAGGCTTCGGCTGGCCTCTCATCGAAGCCGTTGCCTGTGGCTGCCCGGTGCTCACGACGGATCACGCACCGATGAATGAGATAGCGGGACCGCGCGCTGCTTACGTGCCCAGGCTGCGGATGACCGACGACTCGTCAGCCTGGGCTTCCGGTGCCGCGTCTATCCTGGAGGGCCTGCTGAGCAGGCCGGATGCCGAGAGAACTGCCGACCTGGAACACTCGGTGCAATGGATACGCCGTTTCGATTCCGACCGGACCATCGACCGCTACCTGGAGATCTACCGGGCGGTGCTGGATGCCGAGACCGCGCAGCAAGCGGCCGATATACGCTCCAACACGGAAATTCCATCTTGAAGGTCCTGCACGTCATTCCCAGTGTCAACCCCGAAGGCGGCGGTCCCGCGGAAGGCTTGCGGCAGTGGGGTATGAAGGCCGCGACACTAGGGCATACCGTCGAGGTAGCGAGCCTGGATGACCCCGGGCAGCCGTTTCTGAACAACTTTCCGCTAACCGTTCATCCACTGGGTCCCTCGAAGGGCCACTATCGCTACAACCCGGCGCTCGTTCCCTGGCTCAAAGCCCATGTCGGCCAATATGACGCGGTCATCGTCAACGGGATCTGGCAATACCACAGCTTCGGGGTATGGCGTGCTCTGCGCAACACGGGGAAGCCCTATTACGTGTTCACACACGGCATGCTCGATCCCTGGTTTCGCCGTTACTACCCATTGAAACACGCTAAAAAATGGCTGTATTGGCCGTGGTCCGACTACCGGGTGCTGAGGGATGCCCGGGCGGTCCTCTTCACGAGCGAGGAGGAGCGGTTGGCGGCGCGTAAATCCTTCTGGCTGTATCGCGCGAACGAGCGGGTCATCACCTACGGTACGGCGGCGCCTCCCAAGGACAACCAACCCGCTCGCGAGGCTTTCTATACCAGGTTTCCCACCCTGCGCGGCAAACGGTTCCTGTTATTCCTCGGCCGCATCCATGAGAAGAAAGGCTGCGATCTCCTGATCCGTGCTTTTGCCGAACACGCGCGCGTCGACGCGGAGCTCCACCTGGTAATGGCGGGTCCGGACCAGACCGGTTGGGCCGCCACTTTGAAAGAGACCGTGGCACAGTTGGGAATGTCCGAGCGAGTCACGTGGACCGGAATGGCGCGTGGAGAGTTGAAATGGGGCGCGTTCCAGGCGAGCGAGGCTTTCATCCTACCCTCGCACCAGGAGAACTTCGGCATCGCCGTGGTCGAGGCCCTGGCCTGTGGGAAACCGGTTCTGATTTCCGACAAAGTTAACATCTGGCGCGAGATCGGGCAGGATGGCGCCGGCCTGGTCGCCGCGGACACGCAAGCAGGTGTCCATGATTTGATCGGCAAGTGGCGGGCACTGGGTCCGGACGCGCGCACGAAAATGGGCCAGTGCGCCACACGAGCGTTCCACCAGAGGTTTACCGTGGATGCCATGGCGGAGAACCTCCTCTCGGTGCTGAGTGAGGTCGGGACGAACGTCACTGTTTCTACACCCGCAGCGGGCGGCGGGGCCGCGGCATGACGATCCTCGACGCCCGGGCTTCCAGGCCTCTCGAAGGGGGCCCCAGTTTTTCCTTCCGCAATCGCCTGATGCGAGCTGCCTGGAATCTTGCCTGGCGGCTTTTGGTCTCGTGGACGCCGCCTCCACTGCACGCGTGGCGCCGCTTCGTACTGCGCACTTTTGGAGCATCGGTGGCACCGACCGCCCTCATCCACGGCAGCGCCCGGATATGGCTGCCAGCGAATCTGCAGCTTGGCCGTTATGCGGTCATCGGGCCACGGACAACGATCTACAACATGTCAGATATTGTCCTGGAAGACTACGCCATGGTCTCCCAGGGAGCGCACCTCTGCACGGGTACCCATGACATCGAGGATCCGTACTTTCAACTGAAGAGCCGGCCGATCACGATCGCCACGCGCGCCTGGGTCGCGGCGGATGCATTCGTAGGACCTGGCGTCTGCGTCGGCGAAGGCTCCGTGCTGGGCGCCCGCGGCTGTACGTTCCGCGATCTCGAGCCCTGGACGGTCTATACCGGCAACCCGGCGCAGGAGATCCGGAAACGCAAGATTCGCTTTCCGGCGATCTCAGCCGGGACCGGTGCAGCGCGTTTGTGACGAGGTTCGCAGGCTTCCCGGCGCGCTTTGGCCTGCGCGGCGTACAATGCACGTCCCATCCCGAGCACCCCTTCATGGGTGATGTCAGTTGAACGTCGTAGCCGATAGAGTCAAGAATGGCGAGAGTACCGATATCGCCACTCTCCTGCGTTCGCGCTTGAAAATCCCGGGCAGCCTCGAGTCGCTGCGCGCCCGTTACGCGGATGCCAAACCCTTCCCGCACCTGGTACTGGATAACTTATTCCCGGATGAGGTCCTGGACGCCGTCGTCGCGGAGTCACCCCAACTCAACCGCGACAACTGGCTGTTCATCGAAGCGGACGGGTTGCAGCAGGTACTGCGGATGCGCACCAGCGTTGACATGGGGCCCGCGAGCTACCAACTGGCCGCGTTCGTACATTCGCCCGCGTTTCTGTACCTGCTCTCCGAGTTGACGGGCGTCTGGCAGCTCCTACCGGACCCCTACCTGCAGGGCGCCGGCCACGCGGCCATGCGCCGCGGGATGTTCATGGAAGTGCACTCGGACCGCAACGTCGCTTATGACACGGGCCTGACGCGGCGGCTCGCCATGATCATTTTTCTGAATCGCGACTGGAAGAGCGAGTACGCCGGACAGTTGGAACTGTGGAATCACCAGGGCACGGGCCGGGAGGTCTCGATCGAGCCGCTCTTCAATCGCACCGTGCTGTTTGAAGTGGCCGACCCGAACTATCACGGCGTGCCGGCGCCGCTGAATTGTCCCGAGAACCGTGCCAGGCACTCGTTCATCGTCTACTTCCACACGGTGGGCGGCAAGGACGGCAACCATCCCTCCCCGCACACTTCGGTGTTCGCGCCGCGCGCCTACGAGAAGCGCTCGAGAACGCTCCGCAAGGTGATCAAGAACATCACGCCGCCTTTTCTGCTCCGCGCGGCCAAGCGTGTCCTGGGGCGCGGACGCTGAGGGTCTTCAACATCTCGCCGACGCTGAGCGTGCTGGACACCCTCCTGCGGCGGCGCTCGAACACTGACATCGTCTACATGCGGGACATGCTTCCGCGCGTGAGCGAACACGTGCCGGTGTCGTTCTCTTTCAACCAGTCCGTACTCGAGGCCCTCAAAGTCGACAGTGCGCGCCTGACGAAACGCTTGCGGCGCGCACGCGGCACTCGCACAGACCTGAAGTCGGCTGACGACTACCCCCGCTATCGGATCCCAACTCGCGTCGCGGCGGATGTCGTGTATGCATACGGCTGCGGGGTCGCGGGTCGAGTTTCGGCTCCGATCGTGTATCACGACGTGTTCGCGCCATTCTGGCTCGAAGCCGACGCCAATGGAAAAGTCATCCGCTACAAACACGGCGCGATCGAACAAGCGGCCGTTATCACTACCTGGACTGAACACAGTGCAACGGTCTGCCGCGAGCGTTTCCCGCAGCACGCCGGCAAAATCCGCGTCGTCCCACCCTATCTGCCGCGATTGAGCGAATGCTTCCTGCCGCCGCAAGAAAAGTGGCCGACACGCGCTGCCGCAGATGCCGTCAATTTCGTCTTTGTCGGCACAGAGGCGAAAAGAAAGGGCCTGGAATCCGTCGTGGCCGCCTGGGAGCGGCTCCCGCCGGGGATCAGGCAACGGGCGCGGTTGACCGTCTGCAGCGCTTTAGCGGATGGCGAGGTCGGAATTCCGCCTGACGTCGAGCTCAGGGGCTACGAGCCCAACGTTCCGGCGCTGCTCAGGCGCTCGGACGTCCTGGTTATGCCGTCGCGCCAGGAATCCTACGGTTTCGTGTACGCCGAGGCGGCGGCGGCAGGCTGCGCCATCGTTGCGACCGACGATGCGACCCGCCGCTCGATGCTGCCGGCGGGCGGGACCTCATTCGTAGCTCCAACGGACGCGAGCCAGATCGCGGACGCCATACGAAGGCACGTCGAGGATCGGACTTATCTGCGTACCGCGCAGGAGCTCCAATATGCTCATGCGTTGCAGACCTGGTCTTCACGACACGTCGCAGAGCGGCACTACGAGGCCTTCGAGGCGGCGCGCACCGCCGGTGCCTGATTATTGTTGACCGCCGGTGAAGCGGATTGACACTTCGTTATGCTGGCCCGCGATCGCCGGTTGGGGCGAGCCACCGCCGTCCCAGTGATTCATCCGTACCTCGATGTTCCGCAACACGACGTGGTCGTTGCTCGCATTGCCCGAGTTCCCGATCGGCCGCTGCACCGTTTTGGCCGCCAGATCGGTCAACACGACATTCTCGATAGTCACGTTCCGATAAGGCGAGTCTGGAAAGCGCCAACCAGGGTACAGATCGTGCAGGAACGAGGAGTCGTAGGTCGCCACGACGTTCGAAATTCTCACTCCGTCGGAGGCGAGCAGATCCAGAAAGCCGTCCGGGCGCGTGCTGCGGTATTGATCCACGACAATGTCCATCCCGCCGATCTTCAACGACGTGGCATAACCGCTCAGGCTGCCGCCATCGCCCCGGTCGCGCGCCTGTCCGATGCGGGGACCGGAATCGATGACATCGCGGAGGGTGATCCGCCGGTCGAATAGCCCCGGATCCCCATCCTTGGCGTAATTCAGATAAAAAAGGTGTGGCGGAGCAAACCACTTGCCCGTCCCGCCAACCTGGCCACCGTCCTTGTCCTGCAAGTCCGCGTAGCGATGCGAGCGGATATGCACGAAAGTCGCGTCCTGGAGGTTGCCCTGCCAGCCCATGTAGGTTCCATCGAGATCGATGTCCGAGAACGTGAGATCGTGCGGAACCGCCACGTATTGGGCGGTAAGCGGTGTTTTGGCCGTGACGACCTGATTACCGCGGTAATTCTTCGAGAATGAAAACGCCATCGGGATGAAGCGGTCGGCGGTTACGTCCGCCGGGACATACAGCTTCATTCCGGTGACGCGCAGCCGGGCGACGTCCCCGGTCACGAAGAACA
>DATBCZ010000105.1:0-6070 GCA_036270175.1 Steroidobacteraceae bacterium
CTGCTACTGGTGGATCCCGATGCGCGCGGCCTCGGGGTTGGTCGGAAACTGGTTGCCGAATGTGTGCGATTCGCGCGGGAGGCCGGTTACCGGAAAATCGTTCTTTGGACGCAAGAGACTCTGACAGCGGCGCGTCACCTCTACACCGAGGCGCGCTTCGTGAAGACCGCTCGGGAGCCGCATCACAGCTTCGGGCACGATCTCGTTGGCGAAACCTGGGAACGCGAGCTTCACGGCACTGAGACCTAGGGCGCCCGTCGCCGCTGACCGCGCCGAGGTCTCGTTTCACCGCATCGATAGAAGATGTCAGGGTCGCCCTGCTAGAGTCGCGCACCAATCAAAAAGGGGCGCCGAACAATGCGTACTTTGTCTCTTGCCGCGGGAACGCTGCTCGCCGCACTGACCTTCTCCGTCACCGCAGCGCAGGCCGCCAGTGGGATACCGAAACCGGTTGCCGCCGCGGTAGCGGACACGGCCCGTCCCGATGCGGACCGCGCGCGCGACGTGAATCGTAAGCCGGATGAGAGCGTTGCCTTCTCGGGCCTCAAGCCCGGACAGAAGGTCGCCGACCTGTTGCCCGGGTCTGGCTACTTCACTCGCATTTTCAGCGTCGTAGTGGGTCCGAAAGGCCACGTGTTTGCGGTGGCGCCCGCGCCGCGTCCCGACGCTCCGGCGGGTGCACCGGACCGGGCGGCTGCGGTGAAGGCTATTGCTGCCGACCCGCATTACGGCAACGTGAGCGTCGTGCAGGCGGCGTACGCCACTCTGACCACCCTGGGGCTGCCAGAACAGGTCGACCTGGTGTGGACCTCGGATAACTATCACGACCTCCACAACATCCCGAACGCGGATCTCGGAGCCATCAACAAGGCGGTATTCGACGCGCTGAAGCCGGGCGGCACGTACATCGTCCTCGATCACACCGCGGAGAAGGGCTCGGGGTTCCGAGACACCTCGACTTTGCACCGGAGCGATCCGGAAGCGGTGAAGAAGGAAGTCGAGGCGGCCGGCTTCAAGTTCGTGGGTCAGAGCGAAGTCCTGCGCAATCCCAACGATCCGCATACGGCGAAAGTGTTCGATGCGGAGGTCCAGGGCAAGACCGATCAGTACATCCTGAAGTTCAGTAAGCCCAAGTAAGCCCAAGGCCAGGTCAGTCCCGGCACGGCAGTCGGTTTTCGCGCGCGCCCTCAGTCCGGTGGATTGTGGGCGCGCAGGAAAGCCACTGACGACTGCAACATCTGCAGGCGCGTCTCACCGTGCGACAGCCAGTGATCCTCTTTCTTGAGGGTCACCATCTGGACATCCTTTTTAGCGTGTTTCATGGCATCGAACATGAGCGTGCTCTGCTCGGGCCTGACGACCGAATCGTCGGTGCCATGAATGAGGAGCACGGGGACATTGATGGCGTCCACGTGTTTGATGGGCGAGAGTTGCTGTAGCAGCGGATCGGAAGGGCCGGTCACGCCCATGAACCGATTCCAATAGCGCCGCTCGAGATCGGCGAAGGAGTTCACATCCTGCAGCATGCGCTTGAGGTCTGATACTCCGGCCACCGAGACGGCGCACCGGTAGACGCCCGGATCCAGAGTCACGCCGGCGAGCGCGGCATAGCCGCCGTAGCTCCCACCTACGATGCAGACGCGAGCCGGATCGACCATGCCCTCCTTGACGAGGTAGCGGACGCCGTCCGAGAGATCGGTTTGCATCTTCCGGCCCCACTCGCCAAAGCCGGCCGAAAGATGCTCCATGGTCACTGGTGAGCCGCGATAGTTGGGTTGGAACACCAGGTATCCCTGCGCGGCCATCGCCTGGGCCCACCAATTGAATTCCGCCGTGTCGCGCGCTTCGGGGCCGCCATGAGGGAATACGATGAGCGGTAGATTCCGGGTCGGTTTGCCCCGCGGCAACGTCAGGTACGCCGGGATCTTCAAGCCATCGGCGGCCTCATAGGTGATGCGCTTTACTTCGAGCGGCGTGCCAACTCCTGCGTAGACCTCACCAATCGGCTCGCCCCGATGGGTGCTCATGTCCATGAGGTCATAGGTAAAGCCGTGCAGCGGCCCGTTCACTTTCACGATGACTTTCATGAAATCCGCGGAGGCGGACACAAACTGCACCTGCTCGTCGGAATACCCATCGACGATGGAGTTCCATTGCCCGCGGATCTTCGGATCGAAGAACACATAGTGCGTGGTGTCGTCGACGTGCACCCCGCCAATCATGCGATAGGTCTGCCGATCCTCGATGGGGGACTCCAGCGAGTGGCGCTCCGCCATCGCGGGACCGAAGGTGCCGTCCTTCAATGAGAGCAGTCGCCAGACAGCATCGCTGTTTTCCGTTGACTCCACGAGCAATGTGCCGGGTTCCGGGCCAAAACCGAGCAACCTCGGGATGTCGATAGGCTCTTGTCCGGAAGCCACTTCCCGCAGCTGACCATCGCGCCGGTCCAATATCCGCCAATGCTGCTTCGGTTGATCGTAGTCCTCTTCGGCCGCGATCTCGCCCGTTTCACCGACGAGCCATTCTTCCGTCTGCAACGATCCGTCGCGGATCAGGCGTTGGCCGCCACTGGCGAGGTCGACGCGAAAAAGTGCGGGCAACGTCATGCCGCTCACGTAAATGCCCGGTATGAACAGGATCGTACGACCCTCGATGCGCCGGACCATGACGCCGCCGCGGAGGGCGTTCATGATCCTTGTGTCCTTGGATTTATCGATGTCCGGGTAGCCGCTCATTTTCTGCTTTGCGATGTTCCAGACGTTCAACAGATACCACTCGTGGTCCCGCCCGATGAGGCCGAACGGCATGCCGGTCTGGGACGAGTAGATCATCAGGTTGTCGTCGTCGGCCCACGCGATCGAGCGCAACTTGGTGGCACCGACACGGAGGGCCTTGCCGACCAACTTGTGGTCCGCGAACGAATACACGAACAGAAACCGGTCGTTTCCGACAGTGCGGATCAATGCGACCCGCGAGCCATCCGGTGAAAGGGCGACGTTTTCCAGGCTCGGCAGCCGCCCGTAGACTTCCAGCGGTGCGGTCCGGCCGGTGGGCGCGGCAAACGAGGCCGCCAGCGCCAGGAGGACGACGGCCGATCCCGCGAACTTATTCTTATGTAACACCTGCACATCCCTGCAAAGCCTCAGCTTGCCCGGATGTTAGCTCGCGTTCTTGCGAAACACGAGCACAAAACGATCGGTCTTGCCCAAACCCGGCGGTGTGTAGGACACCAGGGTGCGCTCGTCCTGCGGCCGGCGCAGCAGGTCGCTCTTGGCAATGAGCTTGAAACCGCGCTTCTCGAAATCGCGCACGGTGTATGCCTCGTCGATGCGGTGGAGAGTGCCGGCGTCGGCGCTGCCCGTGCCGGCCTTCGCGGAGTGATCCTCGAGCAGCACGACGCCCCCTGGTTTCAACACGCGGGTGAGTTGATCGAGCACCACCGCGGCATCCATCTTCGGCCAGACCGCCTTCGGGTCGGTGTCGATCCAGTAGAAGTCGTGATAGACCTTGATCAGGAGCAGTGCGTCGAGCGAGTGATCCGGGAGATCCAGATGTTGCAAGTCGACGGTGCGATGCTCCACGTTGGGTAGCCGGTCGCCCGCCAGCCGCTTCTCCCAGCCGCCCTCGCTCCATTTGTCGTAGGCGGTGTTATTGAGCAGCAGGACGTGTCCCGACGGTCCGACGAGGTAACTCAGCAGTTCGCTGTAGTAACCGCCGCCCGCCATCACGTCCGCGACTCGCATCCCCGACTTGATGCCGGTGAGGCGTAACAACTCCGCGGGATGCTCCGACTGGTCGCGCTTCAGATCGTCTGCGCTGCGTCCCGCGTGTTGGACCGCGGCGTCGTATATATCGGCGGCGTGTGCGGTGACACTCGCGAACACCGAGGTAACCCCGAGCGCCAGACAAGCGAGTACACCCTGAACTCTAGCTAGCATTGTGTCTTCCTCGATAGGCTGCCGGGTGCGTCAAGCGGCTTGCGCCATCGCCACCTGCACCCGATTACGTCCCGACCGTTTCGCCGCATACACCGCCGCATCGGCCTGCGCGATGAGATGCTCCCCCCAAACTCCGAGCGTATCGCTCGTCGCCACTCCGATACTACATGTCAGCTGGATCGGCACCCCGAAACCTTCGATGCGCACTGCCTCAACCCGATTCCGGATGCGCTCCGCGATCGGATGTGCCGCCGTGATGTCCGCGCTGCTGAGGATGACCACAAATTCCTCGCCGCCGTATCGTCCGACGACATCAGACTGCCGCAGCTCCGCTTGGATCGGCGCAATGACCGCGCTCAGGCAGGCGTCACCGGCAGCATGTCCAAAGGTATCGTTGATCTCTTTGAAGTGATCGAGATCGATGAACAGGAGCGCGATCGGCAGTCCACGCGCCCGCGCGCGCAGGCAAGCGGCGTCGAGTCGCTCGACGAGCGAGCGACGATTCAACACGCCCGTGAGCGGATCGGTTTGAGCACGTCGTTCTGCTTCGGTAAGTGCCGCGCGCTGCTCGCGCAGCCGGTCGGCAACTCCCAACGCAACGAGGATGGCGGCCGCGACCATCGACAGCGGCAGCGCGTAATAAAGGAGGCGCTCGGAGTTCTCGACCCGGTCGACGAGCAAGCGGATGCCCGTGGCGATGGCAACCGTTTCCAACATTCCCCAGGCGATCAGGAACCACCCGGCGGCCCGGTTGCCACGCCGCCAGGCGAGAAATGCAACCACCAGGGTGAACACCGCCGAACCCACGAACACGACATTGCCGATTGCGGCGACCAGGCCGCCCAGGCCGATGAGGTCCGCGAGATTCGAGAATGTCAGGGCCACGAAGACCCAGGCGATCCAGCCAAAGATCCGGTAGACGCGCGGCGAGGAATGTTTGAGATCGGCGATCTCCCGGATGAACAGGCAGGCGACCGCGCCACTGAGTGCCACCGGCACGTTCCAGGTGAATGCGGAGACGGCGGTGCCGTACGACAACAGCGGCCAGTCGAACCCCTCGCCGGAGAAGTAGGCGAGATAGAGCGCCTCCAGGAAGAACATTCCCGGGTAGAGCAAAAAGAGCTTGTCCTTGAGGATGATCCAGATGAGCAGCGATCCCATCGCCATGGCAGTCAGGGCACCCACCGCGAGCGCGATCATGCGGGAGTGCGCCGTGGACCGGGCCAGCGTCGTATCGAGCCTCCCCAGCGAAAAGCGCAGCGAATCGGCCCCATCCTCCTTGGTCGCCACGCGCAGGTACAGAGGCTGCCCCGCAACGACGCCAGTGGGCAGGATGAAGACACTGTCGTGGGCGCCCCCGAATTCCCGCAATTCGGTGGCGTGCGGCAGCGGCTGATCTACCGCGCCGGTGCTTGCAGCGAAGGCATCGATTCGCTCAAACCAGCCGCCGCGGGCAATGAGGACGGGAATGCCGGGGTCGGGGCCCCCGGGAGCCGCCCCATCGACGGCGGGCGTACCGGCAGGGCTCGAGGGGGAGGCTGGCACTCGGAGGCGAAACCACAGTGTTTCGGCGGGTGCGGTGGCCTTATAGCCCGCGAAGCGCGAAAAACGGGAATCAAGGGCGCCACTGGTGATCGACCCCACGGTGGCATCTGGGCCCGAGGGGCGCAGGAGCTGCACATCGAGGGCTGGCACGCTGGCCGTGGCATTCCCTGGGGACGCGAGACTCGTAGATGAGATGAATACGGTCAGGCCCAAAAGCCAGGCCGCGAATAAGCAGCAACGCACATCGCCTCCGCCTCGACGAACGCCGGAGGTGTGGCCCTCCGCCCTTGGACAGCGATCCATGCTTCTTATGCTTGAAATCCACGCTGGGAAACGTAGGAGCCTGCCTGACTAATGATCGCCGTAGCCGCAGTAGGCGAGCATTAGTCAGGCAGACTCCTAGCCGGGCATCGTAAACAGGCATTCCCGGGCAATGCAATTGTCGCATTGCATCGGGGAACACCACATTATGCGCTGCCGCCCCTCCGCTCAAGTCACCTTTCCCGGCTACTGAAGTATGACGAGCGGTTGACACACCCCCACGCCCTACCTAGAATCGCCGGCCTTTGTCGGTCCGGCCCTCACTG
>DATBCZ010000106.1:0-8517 GCA_036270175.1 Steroidobacteraceae bacterium
CACGGGCCATCGGCATTCGTGAGGTGATCTGGAAACCCCACACCGTGGGCGAAATGGGCGAGCAGCTGGCCCAGCAACTCGAAAAGCTGGTCCCGGGAAACTGCAATCGTGTCGAACCTTAGCGGGCGGCAATGGGCGCCGGCGCTTTGGGTGCGCACGTGGTACCGCCAAGTATGACTTGCCCCAGCGCCGGGAGTTCGGCTGTTGGAAACGGCTGCAGTGAATTGCCAGCCGGCGGCACGCAGTCATAGTTCAGCATAAAGGCCATGACCGCCGCATAGTCATCCGCCGGTAGGGAGCCGGGTGCCGTGAGCGGCATGGATTGCGTCACGACGTTGCGCAGTTGCGCGGCAGTGAGGTGCGAGTGACCGAAGCCCGGCCCGGTCAGCGCCGGCGCCGAAAGGCCCTGCAAATTGTTGCCGTGGCATGCCGCACAGGCCTTTGCGTAGACCTCGCTGCCCCGTGCGACCTGTTGCATGGTGTACGGCGCAGAGCCTGTTGAGCGGGTCGGAGCCTCCACGGATGCGCTGCTGACCCCGGGCGCTTTAGCGAGTGCCACTTGTCCGGTCGCCTCATTCACGATAGTGGGGGCGGACCCCAGCCGGTACGCGATCACCCGGCTGCCTTGCGAAGCAGGCAGGTTCGGGGTCTGTTGGTTTCCAGCTTCACCGACCACCACGGTCAGATACTCGTTACCGTCGAGCCAGTACGCGGAAATTGGAGCTACTACAGCCGATCCGGTGAACTCCTTCCAGTACTGACGGCCCGATGCTGCGTCGAATGCGTATAAATTGCCTCCCACGTCACTCGTAAAGGCGAGACCCGACGCGGTGATCAGCACTCCGCCCTCGGCGGGGTAGGGCAGCGCGTGGCGCCAGCGAATCTTTCCCGTGCTGACGTCGATAGATGTCAACACTCCCGTTCCGTTCTGACGTTTCGGAAGAGGTCCACCCGTGTACGGCTGGCCGGGGATGTACTGGGGATCGTCGCTCGTGATCTTCCAGACGGCGCATTCTTCCGTGCTGGGCACCAGGAACGAATTGCTGTTGGGGTCGTACGTGCCGCCGTTCCACTCGATCCCGCCGCCATGATTGGGGCACGCCCCGGTACCGTCGCGGCTGGGTTGGGTATTCAGTCCGTTCTGGTTGTCGAGTGCCAGACGGTGGACGAGCTTGCCGGTGGTGCGATCCAGCACGAGAAAATTCCCAGCCTTGTCGCCGATCGCCACGAGTTGGCGTGTCCGACCCGCCACCCGGCCGTCAAAAAGGACGGGAATCATCGCGGGATCGTCGTCGTGCGTGTCGTTCTGCAGGATCTGGTAGTACCACTTCATCTTCGGCTGTAGGCCGGAGATGTCGAGTGCAACCAGCGAATCCGTATACAGATTCCTGCCTTCCCGACCCTTGAGGACCATGTCGGGGCCGGGATTGCCGGGTGCCACGAACAAGGTGTCGTTGGCTTGGTCGAGCGCCACTCCACTCCACACGGCGCCCCCGCCGTGCCGCCACGACTCACCGGGCCAGGTTTCGTGGCCGGGCTGACCTGGGCCCGGGATGGTCTGCCAATCCCACAGGCGCCTGCCGTCCTTGACGCTAAAAGCGCTGACGAGCCCGCGATTGCCGTCATCGCCACCGCCCGTGCCGAGGATGAGCTGGTTTTTGTAGACGTAAGCCGCCATGGAATAAAAGCTATTGCTGGTGTCCCGGCAGCCCTGCACGTTCCATTGGCTCTTGCCCGTCACCGCGTCGAGCGCGATCACGCGACAGTCCTGCGTTGCGATGAATACCTTGCCGTCCGCGAGACCCACTCCACGGTTCACCGCATAGAGCAGCACGTATTGCGGGTTGTAGGGCGACTGCCAGCGTAGCTTGCCGGTGCGCGCATCCAGCGCCAGCACCCCGTCGTGCGGCGTCGAGACATACATCGTACCGTTCCAGATCAGCGGCGCCGCCTCCTGTTCGCCGTCGTCGGCAATGTTGGTCTTCCAGGCCATCCTCAACTTACCGACATTGAACTTGTCGATCTGTGTCAGTCCCGTGTAACGGTTGCCGGCGTAGGTTTTCGCGGGCAGCAGCCAATCATCATCGTCGTGCGGGGCGGCGAGCAACACTACAGCGCCCGGGAACCTCGCCGGGTACGGACGGTCCGGATGGGCCGCCGCGCTCGCGGGACTGAAGATCGACAGCAAGGCGTCGGTCACGAGAAGCAACAGCGCGAGCACCACGATAGCCTGGGGACGCAGCAGCGCGCTTCGGATAAGAGGCCACATCGCTTCACTCTCCCTTCACGCCCGGCGAGCACGATAGCCGTCGGGGTCGGGACATAGAGTGGGAAGGAGCGGTTGCAGCCCGATTTCGCGGCAGCCGGCCCGTATTTCAGTCGTAACGGGGCTCGCCGCCCGCGCCGCGATTCAATACAGGATTTCGACCGGAGATCTGAAGATGTAGCCAACCCCTCGCTCAGTGATAATGAAGCGGGGTTGAGTGGGGTCCGGCTCGATCTTGCGCCGGAGTCGCAACACCTGGACATCGATCGCGCGGTCGTAGACCTCGTTGTCGTAGACGCGGCTCGCCTCCAGGAGTTGATCTCGCGAGAGGATCCGCTCCGGCGCGGCGAGTAACGCCGCGAGCAGGTTGAACTCGCGGTTTGTCAATTCGATGTTGGGGCCGTCGCGCCGCTTGAGGCGTCGCGTGCGTAGGTTGAGCTCGAAATCGGCGAACCGGTAGGCGCGAATTTCACGCTCCCGGGCCTGCGCGAGTGCGGAGCTCTTGGTCCGTCGCAACACGGTGCGAATACGCGCCAACAGCTCGCGGGGACTGAAAGGCTTCGTCAGATAGTCATCCGCGCCCAGCTCGAGTCCCATGACGCGATCGGCTTCGTCGCGTACACCGGTGAGCATGATGATCGGGATCGCCGAGCTACTCCGCAACGTTCGGGCGATCGCCATGCCGTCCTCACCGGCGAGCCGCAGGTCGAGGATGACGAGGTCGATCGCCTCATCTGTCAGAACCTGCGACATCTCCCCACCGCTGGCGGCCAGGCTGACGCGCAGCGCGTTCTCCGCAAAGTACTCTTCCAACAGGCCACGGATATCCGGGTCGTCGTCGACGACCAGAATATGCGGCTGAATTGTCTCAGGCATGCCTGCTTCCCTCCAGCGCCGGGCGCGCGTAATTTAGCACGAAGGCACCGATTTCAACGAATCGCTCCCAGCACCCGGGCGAGCGACTCGGCCAGGTCGCGCCGCTGTAGCGGCTTGTGCAACACCTCGTTCACGCCGATGGCCGCTGCCCGTTTCGCGAGCTGCGGGCCCCCATGTCCGCTCATGAGGATGATGGGGACGGCAGTCTGGAGCTTCCGTATCTCGCTTGCGAGCTCCGTGCCGACCAGATCCGGCATCGCCTCATCGGTGAGCACGAGATCGAAACGCCGCGGCTCGGCGCGAAACGCTCGTAATGCCGCGCCACTGGAGTGGAAGCCCACGGGCTCGTAGCCGATCTCGGCGAGCATCTCCTCGGCGAGCGTCACGAGGGGGCTCTCGTCATCGACGATCATCACCACTTCGCCATGGCCGCGGGGTAACTCGCGAGTCGTCGCGGGCACGAAAGGCTCACCAGCATCCGACGTGAGCGGGAGCCAGATTGAGAAGCGCGTTCCTGCTCCCGCCTCCGTCGTAACATCGATCGCGCCTCCGAGCTCGGTAACGATGCCGTGCACGAGTGACAAGCCGAGCCCGGTGCCCTGGCCGACCCCCTTGGTGGTGAAGAATGGATCGAACATCCGCTCCAACACTCCGGGCGCGATCCCGCTGCCCGTGTCGCCGACGCTGAGTCGTACATACGATCCGGGTGTAAGAGTACCGCGCGAAAGCACCTGCTTGCCGCTCAATTCAACGCGCTCCAGGGCGACGCTGAGGACACCTCCATGCTCCATCGCATGTAGTGCATTCGTGCACAGGTTCATCGCCACCTGGTGCAGATACGTGGCGTCCCCGATTACGGCCGCGTCTCCCGCTTCGAGCCGTTTCTCGAGGCGTACACCCGCCGGCAGAGACGCCGAAAGCAGTTCGAGCGTCTCTTCAATGACGGACTGCACCTTCATCGGCACGCGTTCACCGAGCCCGCTGCGGCTGAACCCGAGAATGCGGTCGACGAGTGCCTTGGCACGCTCGGCCGCATGCATCACATTATCCAGGTAGCGGCGCAGCGTGCTACCGGGTGCGGCTTGCTGTTGGGCAAGCTCGCCGTATCCCAGGATCGCCCCGAGAATGTTGTTGAAGTCATGGGCGATCCCACCGGCCAATGTCCCGATGGCCTCCATCTTTTGCGACTGCCGCAACTGCGTCTCCAAGTGTTCTTTCTCGATCCGCGCCTGCTTTTGCGCGGTAATCTCGATTGCCGAGCCGACGAACCGGTACGGCTTGCCGGCGGCATCGCGCAGGCAGTTGCCGCGTACCGATAGCCAACACCAGGTACCGTTCGGTTGGCGGGCGCGGTATTCGCACTCGTAACGCGGCGTACGTCCCTCGAAATGGTCTGCGAGTGCCGCATCCCGGAGCGGCGTGTCATCGGGATGTATGACGACCGCGGCGCTCCATTCGCTTCGTGTGGCGATCATGCGATCTTCGCCCAATCCTGCCAGGGCCTTCATTTTTGGCGAAAGGAACAAGCGATCAGTGGCAATGTCCCAGTCCCAATGCCCCTCGTTTGCGCCCTCCATGGCGAGCGCGTAGCGCTCTTCGCTTGCACGTAAAGCGCGCTCGCTGGCCTCGACGCGTCGCAACTGGCGCAGCAGGGCAGCAATAGTCAACATCCCCAATAGTGTCAGGATCAGCGTCCGTACGCCGACTCGAATCGCCTCATCCCGCCAGGGTCGCAACGCCGCGTCCTTCTCGCGGGTAACGGCGAGCACCAGGGGAGTGTCCCTCACGCGCGCGACTGCGATGAAGTCCTCTCTGCCGTCGATCGGGTTCACGAGCCGTGTTGCCGGCGCATTCGGGACGATGGCGAGCGCCGGAAATTTGAGTGCGACCGCTTCCGGGGTTGCCGGGTTACGTACGAGTAGCGTCCCATCCTCGCGCAGAAGGTGGATAGCGCTTCCCATCCCAGTGTTGACCGATGTATAGAACTGCTTCAGATCGTCCAGATCGACGATGGCAGTGATGACACCCGCGAATGCCCCGTTGTCACCATCGAGCCGCCGTGAGACTACTACGCCAGCGCGGTTTTCGGAGCGAGTAACGAGCGGCTCGCTCATAAAGAAACCCTGCGCGGCGTGATCCCGCTGCGCGATGAAGTATGAGCGGTCGGCGACGCTGAGGTTGGGAGGGGGAACGCCACGTGAGCGGTAGCGTTGGATCCCGTCCGCGTCGACGATCGTGACCAGGCTTACCTGCCGGACGGCCGCCGTCCGGGTCGCGAGACTTTCATCGAGTCGCTCGGGCAGCATATCGTGGCCGTCGTGGCGATACCAGCGTGCCGTGTCGTCCAGAAGAAGATCGACTCCTTGCCAGGTCCACGCCGTCTGCTCCGCCAGCGAGCGGGCGAGGTTGCCGATTTCGCGATCGGTCGCCACGATCGAATGCTGATACGAGCGCCAGGAATCGTAAATGGACGCCGCGTCGAAGGCGACGAGGGCGAGAACGCCGAGTACCACGATGCCGACCCGCAGGCGCCGGAACCGGATCGAGCCGGTGTTGAGTGATGCGATGTCGCCCGATCCGGACATTGGAGGCTCCGTACTCAGCTCAGTGTGCCATTCCGCTCGACGCGCCAATGATAGCGCGCACGGCGGTGAGAAGGTCCGAACAGGTGAACGGCTTGGCGATGACCTGCTGCACACCGAGTGTCTGCGCGGTTGCCCCGACAGTCGAGAGTCCCGCGCGAAACTGCCCCGATATCGCGATCAGCGCCGTGCCCGGATGGGCAGCCCGTATTTCACGCACGAGTTGCGGCCCGGAATGCTTCGGCATGTAAACACTGACGATCACCAGTTTAGCCCCGCCCAAATTGACACCCGGCGGCCCCGCACGCACCCGGTAGCCTGCGTCGCTCAGCCACTCCTGGAGGAGTGCACGCATGAGGTCATTTTCCTCGTAGATCACTATGTCTGACATGCTTCGATCCGAAACCCGGGTGTGGCTGAGGCGGTGGTTTATCGATGGCGGCGGGGGAAGACAAGGTCCTCCCCCTGCGCACCGCTTCGGGTCAGGGCACGCCTATTGCGGCTATCGGGGACTGAGCGTTCAGATCTCCTACTTTCTCGTGCGAGAGGACCCCGGCCAGCGACACGGTGATCAACACCGCGGCGAAGAGAGTGACTATTCGGTACGTTTTCATGAGCTTGCTCCATTCACTTGTCTACGTTCAACCGGGTCGAGGTCTTGTCCAGGACCCAGTTGCCGTAGTGTCGTGCGGAGACGTTGCCGGCAAGTTTCCTTACTCGACGGCCGGATTTCACCTGAAATACGCGGCACCAAAAAAAACCCCTCCTCCACGCAACCGCAGCCGGGGGAGGGGGGCTTTGGGGGTCGCGTGTTTGTCGAGGAGGGGCGTGTCAACCGCTCTATACGAAGTCCGTCAGCTTCTATCGAGTGGACGGAAGTGTGGCAACAGCCGCTTGCGGGATGATGTCGCCGCGCCGGATTCACATTTCAATTGAAATATTCACCCGGCCGCGGGCGCCATGGGTCCGGCACAGGTGAAAAACGGCACCGTGTTGTTTCAGTTGAAATGCGCCGCCACCTGCACCGACCTCGAATCTGTTCTAAACTGAAGTTACATGGATCGGTTCCTAACGCATGTTGAAAGAGGGCGAGCAGCATGAGAGAAGAACAGAGTGACTCCAACACGTATCAACCGCATGTGTACACTCTCGACGGGCCGTCCGACACGGTGTTGGCCGATGAACACCTGCCGCGCGATCCGGACGCGATGCAGCAGTTGCTGTCGAGCGCTCACGAGGATCTGGCCCGCGTCGGTGAGATCCTGCGAACCCAGCGGTGCTCGGCGCGCTTACTGGGTATCGATGGCTCGGTCATCCCGCTGACCGGTTCAGCGAACTCGATCGCCCCAGGTAACAGTGAAGATTCCCCTCTGGCAAGAGTACCGGCGCTGAGCGCCCCGATTTACGACTCGCAGGGGCGCCTCTTCGTATCCCTGCAAGTCATTCAAGGCGCCGCGGACTACTCGGTTTCATCGCAGACACTCCTGCGCGCAATGATCGAATGTGCGGCGCGTTCCATCACGGAGCGGTGGTTTCGCCTCGCTCATTGCCGCGAATGGATCGTGGCCGCAATGCGCCGCGACTCTCCGGGCACCTACCTGCTGCTCGCGGCGGATAGCGGCCAGGGCCTGGTTGGAGCCGATCGCGCGGCGCGTCAATGGCTGGAGACGCGAGGCCTGCGGTTTGAGCCGTGTCTCGCCCTCTCGAGGCTGTTTCGGTCGGGTGTCGGCAATCTGCCGCCGCGAAGTTGCGGCGACGCTGAAGTCACCTTGGTGACTGGAAGCGGGGAAGGGTGGCGCGGCCTCGTGACCCCTCCCAACATCGGAGCTACCCCGTCCTGTTTTGATCAGCGAGCCGTATTGCACGCCAGACCTCGTCTGAATTCACTGACGCGCGCGTTGCCCGGCTCAGACGGCGATCGACAGCGAGATCGGGCGCGCGAAGCGTTCGGGCGTGTCCGACAATACGTGGACGCGCACCTGGACTCCAGGTTGGATGTGCAGGCGCTCGCACAGATGGTTGGGATGTCGGCGTCCCACTTCAGCCGGTCGTTCCACAAGGCGGTCGGTGTATCGCCCCACACGTATGTCCTGCAATGCAGAGTGATGCGAGCGCAGGAACTACTGGCGACCACGCAGTTGCCGCTCACCGAGATCGCTCTGACCATCGGCTTTTCCGACCAGAGTCATTTTTCGCGTCGCTTCCATGAATTGATAGGCATGCCGCCGCGAATGTTTCGCAGGCTTGCCGGGCGCAGTCCGCGCTGACCCCCGAGGGTCGCGCGACGTGCCACTTTACCCGGAACTGGAGATTTCCAAATGACATTGACAATACTAGGTGTGGGCATTCCCGACAGCAAGCTTGCCCGCGAGATTACCGAACTGGTACGCGACACGGAATCGCCGTTGCTCTTCCATCACTCGAGCCGCGTTTATTATTTTGGTGCACTGGCAGGAAAGCGCCGCGAGTTGAAGTTCGATCCGGAGCTTTTATATGCGGGAGCGATGTTCCACGATATGGGCCTCACCCCGGAGTACAGCAGCGCCCGAGAGCGCTTCGAGGTCGATGGCGCGAACGCAGCCCGCGTTTTCCTGCGCAGCCACGGCATCTCTCGCGAGGACCTGGATACGGTTTGGACGGCGATCGCATTGCATACGACACCTGGCATTCCGCAACACATGCATCCCGTTGTCGCTCTGGTCACGGCAGGCGTCGAGATGGATGTGCTCGGCCTGACCTACGCCGAATACAACGACGCGGAGAGAAATGCGGTGGTCCTGGAGCATCCGCGCG
>DATBCZ010000107.1:0-8228 GCA_036270175.1 Steroidobacteraceae bacterium
CCCCTCCGCGACAATCTCGCCTCGAAGCATGACGACCGCGCGATGCGAGATGCGGCGGACCGACCCCAAGTCGTGGGTGATGAACAGGTACGCCAGTCCGAGCTCTTCCTGCAGGCGGCGCAGCAACTTCAGGATCTCCTCGGCGACCAGCGGATCCAGCGCCGAAGTCACCTCGTCGCAGATAATCAGGTCTGGCTTCGCGGCCAGTGCGCGGGCGATGCAGACGCGCTGCTTCTGGCCGCCTGAGAGCTGGCCTGGAAGTCGCCCGGCACGGGCGGCGTCGAGTCCGACCGCCGCTAGTAGCTCGGCCACACGAGCCTGCAACGCGGCGCCACGCAACCCGAAGTAGAAGGTGGCCGGGCGGCCGATGGTCGCTTCCACCGTGTGGCGCGGATTGAGGGCGACGTCGGGAAGCTGAAAGACGAGTTGGATTCGGCGCAACTCCTCGCGGCTGCGTCCGCCGTACCGAGCGGCCAGTGGTGTGCGAGTGGCGCCCAGGCGCAGGGTGCCGCTATGGGGGGCGACCTGACCACAGATGGCCAGTGCGAGCGTGGTCTTGCCTGAGCCGGACTCGCCGACAACCGCTACCGTTTCGCCCTTTGAGACCGTGAAACGCGCTGCCTTCACGACGTCGCGGTCCCCAAACCGGACGGTGAGGTCTTCGATGGCCAGAAGCGGCTCGCCGCGCTCGCGCTCGGATGCGGGGTCGGAGCCGGCCGCCTTGCGTTCGGCTACCAAGGCTCGGGCGTATTCCGTGCGCGGCGCGGTCAGAATCTGGGCCGCAGTTCCAACCTCCACCGTTTTCCCATGGCGCAACACCATGATGCGATCGGCGATCTGCGCGACTACGGCGAGGTCGTGACTTATGTAGAGTGCCGCCGTGCCGTAGAGCGCAATCAGCTTTTTCAGATGGGCGAGCATCTCGATCTGCGTCGTCACATCGAGCGCGGTCGTCGGCTCATCCAACACCAGCACGTCCGGGCTGCAAGAGATTGCCATGGCGGCCATTGCACGCTGCAGCTGTCCCCCGGAGACTTGATGGGGGTATCGCGCGCCGAAGTGCTCCGCATCCGGAAGGTCGAGCGCGCGAAACGCCTCCACGGCTCGCTGTCGCGCTTGCGCGCGGCTCATGAGTCCGTGGCGGACCGGGCCTTCGCAAACCTGATCCAACAGGGTCATCGCGGGGTTGAATGCCGCGGCCGCGCTTTGCGCGACGTACGCGACGCGCACACCGCGTGCGCGGCTGCGACCGCCGGCATCCAGCGTCCGCAGATCGGTTCCCTTCAGAACGATGCGTCCGCCAGCAATGCGACAGCCGGGACGTGCGAACGTGAGCGCCGCAAGGCCGATGGTGGATTTTCCGGCCCCCGATTCACCAATCAGCCCCAGTACCTCACCGCGCGCGAGCTCCAGGTCCACGCCATCCACCAGAACAGCGCCGGACCGGGTTTCCACTCGCAGAGCTTCGACGCGCAGAACCAACTATAGCTCCAGCGCGTGCCCGCTCGGCCGCGCGTAGATCGAGAGAAGCCAATCGACGATGAGATTCACCCCGATAGTGAGAGCCGCGATGGCAGCAGCCGGATACAGGGGGGCCAGCAGCGCGAAATTGATGGCCTGGGCATTCTCACGGACCATCGAGCCCCAGTCGGCGGCGGGCGGTTGAATGCCCAGGCCCAGGAAGCCCAGTGATGCAATAAACAATACAACAAAACAGAAGCGCAGGCCGGCTTCCGCAATGAGCGGCGGCAGTGCGTTGGGCAGGATCTCCCGGCCCACGATCCACGCCAGGCCCTCACCCCGCAGGCGCGCGACGGCCACGAACTCCTGCACGGCGATGCCGCGGGCGACCGCACGGGCTACGAGGTAGACCCGCGTCGCTTCCAGGATACCGATGGTTCCGATGAGCACTGCAACCGAGGATCCCAGCACCGACAGCACCATCAAGGCCGAAATCAGGACGGGTATCGACAGGAGGATATCGATGCAGCGTGACAGGAAGTTGTCTACCCAGCCTCCGACGGCCGCGGCCACGAATCCGAGAGCCGTCCCCAGGATGACGGCGATAGCGGTGGTGACGGCAGCGATACCCACCGTGTTCCGTCCGCCATACATGAGCCTCGTCAGCATGTCGCGACCGAGATTGTCGGTACCGAGCCAACTCGTCGCCCCGGGGGGGTCCCACACACCACCGATGAATTGGCTCTCGGTATAGGGGGCTAGCCAGGGCGCCAGCACTATTCCGGTCACGATGAAGAGCACGATGACTGCGCCAAGCAGCGCGGCAAGTGGCGGTCGTGGGCGCGCTTGGCGAATCATCGCGGCCGCCGCAGCCTGGGGTTGACGATGATGGCGAGCATGTCCGCGATGGTGTTGAGACCGACGTAGGTAGCGGCAAAGACCAGACCGCAGGCCTGCACCACGGGCAGATCCCTCTTGCTCACCGCATCGACCATCAATTGCCCGGCGCCGGGATAGACGAACACTGCCTCGACGACGACCACTCCGACGACGAGATAGCCGAGATTCAACGCAACTACCGCAATGATCGGAGCAGCCGCGTTAGGCAACGCATGACGCAGGACAACCGTGCCGCGCGGCAGGCCCTTCAGAAATGCCATTTCGATGTAGGGAGCCGACATCACGGCAAGCAGGGCCGAGCGGGTCATCCTCAGCATATGCGCGAGGACTACGATCACGAGCGTTGCTACCGGGAGAGCGATGGCCGCAAGGCGCTCTGCGAGAGACATCCCGCCATGCATGACGGCCAGCGAGGGAAGCCAACCTAGCTGCACGGCGAATACCAGCGTCAAGACATAGCCCACGAAAAACTCGGGAACCGAGATCGTCACCAGCGATAGCAGGCTTACGAGCCGATCGATCAGGCCGCCTTCGCGCATGGCCGACAGGAGTCCCAAGCCAACAGCCACCGGCACCGAGACCAACGCGGCCAGCGAAGCGAGCAGCAGAGTGTTGCCGAGCCTCGGCAGAACCTGTGCGCCGACCGGGCGCGCGCTCGTGAGCGACGTGCCGAAATCTCCATGTAGGGCGCCGCCGAGCCAATGCAGGTACCGCAGCCACGCCGGCTGCTCGAGCCCCAACGCGGCACGGATGTTATGCAATGCCTCCGGCGTCGCGTCCTGGCCGAGTAATGCGGCAGCGACGTCGCCGGGTAGCAAGTTTGTGCCGAAAAATAACAGCGCCGACACGGCCAGCAGTGTCAACAGGCCGAGGCCGGCGCGCTCCGCCAGCAAGCGCGTCATGGCGGTTGACTCAAGATTTCAGCCACACTTTCTCGCCGATCCGTTGCCCCATCAGATCGAATATGGCCGACGGACGCCAACCTTGCACGCGCTGCGAGCCCGCCTCGATGTGGTCCATGAACATCGGGATGAGCGCGCCGCCCTCCTCCGCGATCATGCGTTGACAAGCTCCGTAGAGAGTACGACGTTTCGCAGGATCGGTTTCCGCTCGAGCCTGGTTCGCGAGCTCATCAAAAGCCGGGCGGCGCCAGTTCGTGTCGTTGGTACTGGAGGTGGTGCGATAGGCCTTCGACAGAGCGCCATCGACAGTCGTTCTACCATCCGAATAGGACGCGCAGAAAGGCGCCTTCATGTATACGTTAGTCCAATAGCCGTCTACCGGCTCCCGCTTGACCTGGAGCTCGATTCCGGCGCGGGCCGCCGCTGCCTGGAAAAGAACTCCGACATCGAGGGCGCCGGAGAACGCGGCCTCCGAAGCCTGTAGCGTCACGCTCAAACGGTTGACTCCCGCCCGTTTGAGATAGAACTTCGCCCGATCCGGGTCATAGATATGTTGCCCGAGACCGGTGTCGTAATAGCGGTTGCCGGGCGGAATGGGCTGGTCGTTGCCGACCGTGCCGTAGCCGTTGAGCACAGTTTTGACGATGCTCGCGCGATCGATGGCGTACTTGAGAGCCAGCCTGATGTCGTTGTTGCGGTAGGGATCTGATTCGCAATTCATGGCGAGCACGGCGTACTGGCCAGTCTGCGAGCGCAGCACCTGGAAGCGGGCGTTGCGCTTCATGAGGTTGGCGGTGCGGCCGTCGATGCGGTTGATCACGTCCACCTGTCCCGAGATGAGCGCGTTGACCCGGGCAACGGGGTCGTTGATCACGATGATCTCTATGGCCTCGACGTGAGCTGCGTCGGGCTTCCAGTACTGGCCGGTCTTGCGGGTAATACAACGCACGCCGGGTTCGAAACTTTCGAGTCGGTAACCGCCCGTGCCAATCGGATTCGCCCAGTCGGTAAAGCCGTCCGGAACCACCAGCAAGCGGAAGTCGGACAGGGTCGCGGGGAGGTCGGCATCGCCGGCCGCGAGCGTGATTTTTATCCGATTTGCATCGAGCTTGCGGATATCCAACACATTCTCGAGCACGACTTTTGCCGGCGAGCGCGTGTCGCCGCGATGGAGGTTGATGGAATAGATCACGTCGTCGGCGTCGAGAGTCTTGCCGTTGTGGAAGACAACGTCACGCCGGACTTTGAAAACCCATTCCGTAACGGTGTGCGACTCCCACTCCTCCAGAAGCTCGGGACGCGCGTCGCCGGCGGCGTCGATCTCCACCAACCCGTTCATGAGCTGGTAGCCGATGTTGATCGGGACCCAATCTATGAAGGTGCGTGGGTCGAGTACGTCCGAGGTCGAGCCACCGACCATGCCGAGGCGGAGCGCGCCACCAGGACTTGCGGGAGTGTCATCCGGAACGCTGCAGCCCGCGAGCGTCAGCCCGCCCGCGGCCCCAGCGACACCGCCTATGAGAGCGGCGGCCTGGAGAAAACCACGGCGATCGACACCGCCCACGGAAGTTACATACCCACTCTTGGGGTGCTGGAGCGCCACTCTCGCCGACAGACCGATTTACCGCCCTCGAACGCCTCGAGCCAGGCAGACAGCTCGAATGTCGTGGCAGTCGAGGTCATCTCCGCGCCCGCATCGACACGAACCTGCCAGTCGCCGCGGGCCATTTCGTACGTCTGTATCATGGTCGCGCGCGCTGAGTTGGGGTCATCGGGGCGGATACGGTAGTTGCGCTCGTAAGTATGGCTCATCTCCAGCCCGATGGCGTCGAGCCGGAACTTACCCCAGGCGCCGAAGACACCGCCGTCCGTGAAGAGGCGATGATTCACCTCACCGGTGACCTGGTCGATGGATACCGAGCGCTCGACCCTCCCCTCGCGTAAAACCGTAACGGACGAGGGCGTTGCCGCCTCGGGCTCCGGCAGACGCGGCAGCGCTGCATCGCTGGATTGCGGCGTGCGTACCGGGAGTTGGAGTTGGGATTTTCCCGTGAATAGGGTGAGAGTAACAGCCTCCGGTGAGGGCCAGATGATGGGCCAATAAGCCGTGGAGACGGCGACCCGTAATCGATGGCCTTTCGGAAACGCGTAGGCGGTACCGTAGAGGCTTACTTCGACGCGATATCGCTGACCCGGCTGTGTTGGAGTCGGGGTTTCGCGCCCCTCACGTTGAGTGAGGTTCAGAAAGCCGCGGGTGACCAGTGCGGCGCCGCCATCCGGCGCGACATCGATGAGTCTCACGGCGACAAACGCCGCCGGCCTGTCGACCGCCAACTCGAGAGTCACCGTGACGTTGCCCAGGATCTCCAACCGCCCTACCAGGGGCTCACTGTCGAACTCCAACGAGCCGAAGGCGTCGAGCGATTGCTCGCTCGGTAAATCTCCAGGATTGGCAAAGCTCCCCCAATCGCCTGAAGACAGGCCGGTCGTCTGCGGGGAGCGGAACACCAAGGCGTGCTCCGGCGCGGCATCGGCGGCCAGGCGACCGGGATTGAGGTGGAGGGTCTGCGATCTGACATGCGGACTGGGCCACGTGTTTTCGGCGACCCAGCGACCGGGGCGATGCTCGAGATGGGAAACGGGACCCACGGCCTCCATCATGTAAAAGCGGTGTGCCGGCTCCTGCATCACATCGTTGTCGATACCCTTCAGCCAGCGGTCCCACCACCGCAGCGCTTCCTGAAGGAAACCCACCGCGGGAGTGGGTAGCGCCTCGTGCGGATACAAGTGAGCCCAGGGACCGACAGTGACTTTGTGCGGGACCTGCAGATGCGCTGCGAGTCGCAGCGGCGTATCACGATACAAATCCGCCCATCCGCCCCAGAACCAGGTGGGACAGGTGATCGCACCGTAGTTGAAACTGACCGAGCCGTGCTTCCAGTAGGCGTCCAGCGTGGGATGCTCCAGCCAGATCCGCGGCCAGAATTCCTCCGCCTCGAGCCGCTCCAGCCACATCTCGCGCCAGCGCTCACCGACGATCTGCGGATCGGGCGGCCGGGCGTTGAAAATCTGCATGATGCAGCCCCACCAGAAGTTGTCCTGTAGCAGACAACCGCCGTAGTAGTGGATGCACTCCGCGTAGCGATCGTCGGTGCCCATGACCGAGATGATCGCTTTCAGCGCGGGTGGTTGACGTTCCGCCACCTGCAGTGAGTTATAAGCGCCCCAGGACTTGCCCATCATGCCGACATTCCCGGAGCACCACGGCTGCGCCGCTATCCAGGCAATGACTTCCAACGCGTCATCCTGCTCCTGGCGGATATATTCGTCGTGCATGATCCCGTCGGACTCGCCGGAACCGCGCATGTCGACGCGCACCGCGACATAGCCGTGGCTCGCAAACCAGGGATGCATGCTCTCGTCGCGCCGGCGCATGTAGTCGCGCTTACGATAAGGGATGTACTCGAGGATCGCCGGCACGGGAGCCGACTCGGCGCCCTCGGGTAACCAGATGCGGGCGGCGAGTTTGCAGCCGTCGGATAGAGTGATCCAGACGTTCTCGATCTCGCGGACCGAGGTCAAGTCCACCATGGGCTAGCCCCCACGCAGGTAGGATTCAGCCGAGGCGCAATACCAGTCCATGAGTCGTAACACGAGTTGTTCGGTCACCTGCGAGTAAGGTCCTGGCGCGTAGGCGATCGACCTCACGCCACGTTGGTTGTTTTCGGCTAACGCGCGATCCTGATCGTTGGTGGCGGTCCAGACTTCGATCAGCCGCTCGAGGTTGTAATCGACACCTGCAACGGCGTCCTGGTGGACGAACCACTTGCCAGTGACCGTCGTCAGCCCGGGGCCGGCCGGCCAGGCCTGGAAGCAGAATGCATAGTCGCCGACGACGTGGTTGAAACAGTTCGGTTGTACACCCCACCACATCGTGCCAACGTCGCCGTCGCCTACCCTACCCAGGGTCTTACTGACAGCGGGCTTGCCGTCCATGGTGTAGGAAAAGACTCCGTCGCCCAGCGCATAGCGGCCGATCTCGTACCATGCCGCGATGATCTCGCCGGTTTTGAGTCCCTTGGACTCACAGTTACGGTTGAAGGCTGTCTCCCAGTCTGGCGTGACGCCGGAGGTATCCTTCACCGTGAAGTCACGGAATGAGCGCATCAGTTGCGGGTGACCGGCACGGCAGTGATAGCACTCGCGCGCATTCTCCATGACGAGCTTCCAGTCCGCGTGCTCGGTCAGCGTCATGGTGTGAACCAACTTCGACTTGCGCAGCTCGTGCGGCTCGATCATCGGCTCCAGGTCGGCTCGGAAGCGGGCGAAGTCGGGCGGCCGGTCACTGAGACAGATGAAGATCACACCGGCAACGGTCTCGACACGAACCGGACGGAGACTGTAGCCGCTGATATCAAAGCCTTCGTGCATGCGAGCCGCCTGTACGAGACGGCCGCGAAGGTCGTAGCTCCAGTGATGGTAGGGGCACACGAGCCGGACCGCGTGACCGTGCGGCTCTCTGCAAATCTGCGCGCCACGGTGGCGGCAGGTGTTGAAGAACGCGCCGATGCCACCGTCCTGGTTGCGAATGACCACGATCGGCGAATCCCCCACCGCCAGGGTGAAATAGTCGCCGGGAGCCGGGATCTCGCTTTCGAAGCCCGCCTGCAGCCAGTTGCGCTGGAAAATCGCCCTGATGTCGAAGTCGTGCACGGCCGGATCGACGTACAGGCCCTGGGGAAGCGTGTGTCCCGCGCGCCGCTCGGCGAACAGCGCTCGCATGGTGTCCGTGGTGCTCATGCCTCAATAACCCTCAGCCGGTAAATCTGTCTGGGCGGCCCATTTGGGCCAACCTGGTCGGTCGGCATGACGATACCCGCCGTCGCACGGCCCCGACTTCGCTTAATTACACGATTTGCTAGGAGTTTGGCCACGAACGGATTGGCAGTCTGCGGGATGCGAGGA
>DATBCZ010000108.1:0-3936 GCA_036270175.1 Steroidobacteraceae bacterium
ACGCCGCCGCTCGCGCGAATTCCCTGCACACCTGCCCCGTGAGGTGGTGGAGCACAAGCCGCAGGACTGCGACTGCCCCGAATGCGGCGGCCGGCTGCGCAAGCTGGGTGAAGACGCCTCCGAGATGCTGGACTACGTGCCAGGGTACTTCCGGGTGATCCGGCACGTGCGCCCCCGGTTGAGCTGCAGCCGTTGTGCGAAGGTCGTCCAGGAAGCGGCGCCGTCGCGCCCGATCGCACGCGGCATGGCCGCAGCCGGCCTGCTGGCGCAGGTGGTGGTTGCCAAGTACGCCGACCATACGCCGTTGTACCGGCAGGCAGGAATCTATCGCCGTGCCGGCATTGAACTCGACCGTGCCACGCTGGCCTCGTGGGTTCGCGAGTCCGCCGCACTGCTGCAGCCGCTGGCGGATGCTGTTGGCCGGTATGTGCGTGAGGCGCAAAAAATCCATACGGATGACACGCCCGTCCCGGTGCTGGAGCCCGGACGCGGCAAGACGCGTACGGCGCGGTTGTGGACGTACGTACGCGATGACCGGCCGGCGGGCAGCCGGGCACCCCCGGCGGTCTGGTACCAGTACTCGCCCGACCGCAAGGGAGAGCGACCCCGTACGCATCTGCAGGGCTGGTCGGGCATCCTGCAGGCGGATGCCTACAGTGGCTACGATGCGCTGTACCGCGATGGCACGATCATCGAGGCAGCATGCTGGGCGCATGTGCGGCGCAAGTTCTACGACCTGTACGAACTGGAGCGTTCGCCGGTAGCACAGGAGGCACTCAGCCGCATCGCGGCCCTGTATGCCATCGAGCGCGAGGTGCGCGGCCGCAAGCCGGAGGTCCGGCAGTCTGTGCGCATGGCGCGGGCATTGCCGCTCGCAGGCACACTGAAGGACTGGCTGGAACATACGCTCGCGCAGGTCTCGGCGAAGTCGGGCCTTGGCAAGGCAATCCGGTATGCGCTGGGGAACTGGCACGCGCTGGTGCGCTACTGTGAAGACGGGCGCATCGAGATCGACAACAATACGGCGGAGCGGGCTATCCGGCCGCTCGTGATCGGTCGACGCAATTACCTGTTTGCCGGTTCTGACGGCGGTGGACAGAGTGCGGCGGTCATCTACAGCCTGATCGGCACGGCACGCCTGAATGGCATCGAACCGTACGCATACCTGCGCACGGTGTTCGAGCGCATCGCCGAGCATCCCATCAACCGGATCGACGAGTTGCTGCCGTGGCGTTTGACGCCAGTGGAGCAGCCGGTCCAGCAGGCTGCGTGACGATGGCTTCGACTCGCAAGCCCGCGTTACGCGCGGTCAATTCACAGATACCGGTCTACCAGTTGCACATCGAGCTGAAGTATCTGAAGCCCGCGGTCTGGAGACGGGTGCTGGTCCCCGCCTCGATCAAGCTGCCGAAGCTGCACGTCGTGCTGCTGTGGGCAATGGGCTGGGATGGCGGCCACCTGCACGAATTCGTGTTCGGCGACACCAACTACGGGATGCCCGATCCGGACTTCCCGAGTGACCCGCCGATGCTCAACGAAGCGCGGGTGAGCCTGGGCCGTGCGCTCGGTGCGCTGAAGTCATTCACCTACATCTACGACTTCGGTGACAACTGGCAGCATCGTGTGAAGGTCGAGAAGGTCCTGCCGGCTGATCCTGAGTTGCGCTCGCCCATCTGCCTGGACGGCCGCAATGCCTGTCCGCCGGAAGATGTTGGCGGCGTACCCGGCTACATCGAATTCCTCGACGCGATCATCGATCCCGCTCATGAGGAACACCAGCTGTTGCTCGACTGGTGTGGCGGTAGCTTCAATCCTGCTGCCTTTGACCTCGAGGACGTCAACGAACGCCTCTTCGAGATCAAATTCTGATCGTCAAGACGGCCGCCAAATGTCGCTTACGTTTTAACCCGGTTTTCATGGGTCCTTTTTCCCCTTAGCCGGTGCTCGCGAGCGGTTTGTGGGGCGATCTGAGAGGTCGAGTTTTTCGCTCGCGGTGTTGGGGTGTCCACCCAGCGCCGCGCTGCGGCACTGTTCGATCGCTGACATGACCTTCAACTGTCCGAGGCTCGGCTGTACGATCTGTCGACCTAGAAGGGTTTGACGCCGCCGCGTCGGTAGGCGCTGGATCAACGAGCCGAATGCCGCGCCAGGTCAACATTGTCCGGTCGAGTTTTTCGGTGACGCCGACGGGCGTGCGAGGATCGTTCGCCTTCTCGCCCTTATGCAGAGCGGCGCGTTCGCCTGCGCGAAGTCGCGTACCGGTGGAGCCGCAGTTCGACCTCGTGCGACACGGTCGCAGCGCCCATCCGGCTCCTTGACCCAGACCATCCGGACCTTGCATTTCGGCCAACGGATGCGCGCGGGATGCCCTGCTTATGAAGCGAACCGATAGTCAGGAAGTCGGCTTGCGTTGGCCTCTTCAACGGCCACGAGCGTGTCCTGAATGAACTGCACCGCAACTCCGGATTCTCTTCAGCAGCCTTTCCGAGGCGCGCCCAATACTCGATCTGTCTCACGACAGACCGATGTTTCTCTGCGGCGTGCGACCTTGCCAGAGCTGTGCCATGCTTGGGTCAGCGTCGTCAGCGACCGGCCATCTGCGCATAGTTGCGACCTGAGCATAGGGGTCGACCTGAGGCCGATGCGATTCGAATAAAGGCAGAGCTGGGCGGCGGCGGGACGCCCGGGCTGCGACAGGATTGACGAGCATCCCGTGCTTCTTGCTTCCGATTCAATATGCGTTCACAGTGTTTGCTGCGCGGAATCTCCGTACTAGCCGCAATCACTCCGCGCCGTCCCGCGGGCGGTTTCGGAAAAAAGCACCACTGCCGGATGCGCGGCGGCGCGCAACTTACATTACGCAGATTTCCATGACGCGTCGTGCCGGCCAACGTGCGCTGAACTGCGAGCCAGCGGCGAGCTTCGGTTGTACACGGACGACTTTCAGGTCGAAATTTTTGACCATGCAAGCGACGCCGCGCGGATCTAAAATCGCGTGAAGAGACGGGAGGGAGGCATCATGACTCGACGGTCAAAATGCATAGCCGCGCTGACGATGGCTGCAACGAGTGGCTGGGCGTTCGCGGCGGTCTCCGCTCCGGGCGACGCCGGCGAGCAGTGGCAGATCGGAGTGGGGCCTTACTTGTGGTTGCCCACAGTCAGCGGGACGCTACGGTTCACGGTGCCCGGCGGCGGCGCCGACGCGTCTAGCGGCCCGTACAACTATCTGCAGAACCTAAGATTCCTCCTGATGCTGCAGGGGGAGGCGCGCAAGGGGGACTGGAGCGTTTTCGCTGACGCGATCTACCTCAACTTTGGCCGGCACGAGAGCTCAGTCAATGCCACGAGCGGTGTCTTGGGCACGCGCGAAATACAACAGGACGTACAGACGGGTTTCGCGGGAACGCTGGTCCAAGTGGGCGGCGGTCGCACTGTCGTGCGGCAGGAATGGGGATACGTCGATGCGATCGCGGGGATGCGCTATCTCGGTGTGAATGAGACACTCGACGCCTCAATAGGTGCGACAGTTGGCTCGGGCCCGGGGGCCAATTCGGACTTTCATATTGCGCAGAGGCAGAACATCTACGACGGATTTGCGGGCCTGCGCGGACGTGCAGCCATCACTCGGGACGGCGCCTGGTACATTCCGTTCTATCTCGACGTGGGGGCGGGGAGCTCGAAGTTCACATGGCAGGCACTCACGGGTCTGGCCTACGCGGCAAAGCGGGTCGATGTCAGCCTGCTCTACCGGTACCTCGCATTTTACGGCTCGGGGAATCAACTCGTACAAACGCTACGCTTTAGCGGGCCGAGCGTGAATGTGACCTTCAAGTTCTGATCGCGTTTTAGCGGCCGCTCAAATCGCAAGACGCTGGTGGCGGCCGGCTCGATTTCGCACCACGGTCTGCCTGAAAACAAAGGTAGCGAATCGCGGCG
>DATBCZ010000109.1:0-2528 GCA_036270175.1 Steroidobacteraceae bacterium
CGGCTAGCATTTCCTGGGCGGAGGCGAGGTCACGCTCCAGGCCGTGGTAGCCACGAAGGCGTTCCGCCAGCGGCTGCAAGCGGGCATATTCCATGGACAGGTCACGAAATTGCGTCGAGTTGCCGGCAACTTCCACGCTGGCGAGCAGGCGGCCGACCTCTTCGAAGCGATCGGACATCTTCTCTAGGCGCTGGCGGATGGATTCCTTCATGGGGCTCGGCAGGGATTCGGGCGCACGATTTTCGGCGATAGCCCGACATTGTAACAAGGCATGCGATGCGAGGGCGGTGGGTATCGCCCGCGCGGCAATGAGGCTCTATAGTGGACGACGTGCATACCCTTACTAATAGACTAGTTAATTCCGTCCGGGGCGCCACGCGTCCGGGGATGGTGGTGGCCGCATTGAGCGCCTTGGCGCTGGTGGTCGGGTGTTCGAGCGTGCGACCGGCGAAGGAGGAGGCCCCGAAGGGCGATCCCGCCGCGCTCACCGTGGTCGCCGAAATTGCGCTCGAGCGTGGCGATTGCAAGGGTGCCTCGGAGAGTTACGCGAAGGCCGCTGCGGTAGGCGCGGTATCGCTGGCCCGTCGCGCCACGGAAGTCTCGCTTGCCTGCGAGCACCTCCCGGCGGCGTGGGAGTCTGTCGTGCGTTGGCGGACATTGGCTCCCGCGAGTCGCGAAGCTGACGCCATGTACGCCGTGATAGCTCTGAAGCTGTATCACGTTGCGGAAGCGCGGGTCGCCATTAACGATTTCGTGCATGCGCCGCCACCGCCGCCGTCGCCGTCCCCTGCGCGCCCGAGAGTGCCAAGGGATGGACAGCAGGGCGCTGATTCCACTGCGGGCGATGACGGAGATCAGGACGCAGGCGCCACCGACAAGTCGGATGTCGCGGGCCTTGTGGCACGTAAAGCCGGAGGTGGTGACGCGAGCCTGCTCGCACTCACGGCACTCCTTCTGGAGAACTCTGACGCGACGACAGTGCTTTCGGCAATGAGCAGCACACTCGAGTCGGCGCAAAATGCTCCCGAGTCCCTGTCTCTGCTGGGTGACCTGGCTTTGAGCGCCTACGACGCGCAGCGGGCCGAGCACTACGCGAGGCAGGCACTCGAGCGTGACCCCAATGACTTCGCGGCGAAGCGCGTGTTGGCTCGCGCGTACGTTTTGCGTGGGGATGCAATAAAGGCGATTGCGACGGCGCGTGAGGCGATGCAGTCCGATCCGGCGCACAGCACTTTCGTGCTGACGGAAGTGCTCATTGCACTCGATCGTACCGAGGATGCGCACCAGGAGTTGGAGCGTCTGCGTTCGGCGCAGGTGCCCGCCTCCGACATCGACCGGCGACTCGCACTGTTGGCTTTCGAGGCAGGCGACATGAAGGAGGCGCAGCAGCGCTTTTCCGAACTCGCCGCGAGCGGTCAGACAACCGAGGCGTCGCTTCTCTACCTCGCCGACATCGCGGCCCGGGAGGGTGATACCGACGCGGCTATCTCAGGCTATCGCCGGCTTTACGACTCGTCGGTCGCGATCCAGGCGCGCTCGCGGGCCGCCGCCCTGCTGCTCGCGCGTAAGGATCGCAAGGAAGCGCTGACCCTGTTGGATGACTACGCTACCGAACATCCCGAAAGCGAGTTCGATCTGACACTCACCAAGGCGCACCTGCTCGCCGACCATGGCGAGCCTGATGCGGGTGTCGAGTTGTTGACCGCCTCGCTCGAGCGGCATCCGCGTCATCCTTCGCTGGAGTATGAGCGCGCCACTATTCTCGAGCAGGCCGGACGGGTGCACGACTCGGTCGAAGCGCTCCAGCGCCTTCTGGTCGAGCGGGTGGATGATCCGACTTTGCTGAATGCGTTGGGCTATACGCTCGCCGATCACAATCAGGAGCTCTCCCGAGCCGAATCGCTCATCCGGCGCGCGTTGGTTGCCATGCCTGACAATCCTGCGGCGCTCGATAGCCTGGGATGGGTGCGTTTCCGGCAGGGCGATTCGAAGTCGGCTCTCGTAACACTGGAGCGTGCGTACTACATCAGTCACGACTCCGAGATCGCGGCTCACTGGGGCGAGGCTATCTGGGCCAGCGGCGATCACAGCCAAGCCCGCAAGGTTTGGGCTGCGGCGTTGGCGCGTGAACCCGATTCGCAACAGTTGAAGGCGACGTTGGCGCGGTTCCTGCCCGATGCGAAGTAGGCTGGCCCATCGGGGTCTTCCCGGGCTGCTGTGGATTGTTGCGGTGGCCGTGGTTGCCGGCTGCCGCACGGCTCCTCCCGTACAGCAACCCACGACTGCGTAGCAGCCGTGGGACGTGACGCGGCCCGCCCTTCAGGCCCGCGACCATTTCTCTCTCAAAGGCAGAGTCGCGGTTGCAGCCGGGAAAGATGGATTCAACGCATCGCTGCGTTGGATGCAAGCGGGCACGCAGTCGCAAGTCTCGCTGCAAGGGCCGCTTGGGGCCGGCGGCGTTCAGATCACGGCCGATGGTGACGCGCTCAGCATCGTCAACTCCCATGGCGATCATCTCGATAGCGATG
>DATBCZ010000110.1:0-8102 GCA_036270175.1 Steroidobacteraceae bacterium
CCGCGGTGTCATCACCGCCTGCGGGGGCGGAGCAGCCTCCCGAGGCTTTTACAAACTTCGTGGCGACGAACAATTGGCCATCCTGACTCTCTGCGATGGCGTGCATGTCGGTGTATTGGTCGACGCGTACGCGGAACTTGAGGCTGCGTGGGTCCGACTTCGGGCCGAACGTGAAATGTGCCGCCAGCGGCGATGGGTTGCCGTCGATGACGACGTAAACGCTCTTGATGGGCTTGACGCTCGAGAGATCGATGCCGATCGGGACGAGTGCCGCGTCAAGCGCGCGAGGGGGCGCATCGAGTTTCACGATGCCGGCGCCGTCCTTCATGGGGCGGCCGGGGAAGAGTGCCTGTTGGAGCGCCTGCCACCGGCTTGCGCGCGCGGCGGCGTCATTGTCGTCGGCGAGCGCGCGGGGAACGGTGCCTAACTGCGTCAGGCTCACGAGAGCCACCGTCAGGAGAAGCTGCCTCATTGTTCCCACTCGAGCTCCTTGAACGCCTGAGTGACGTTGTGGCCGTTGTAGTCGTCGAAAAGCTTCCACCTGGAGCGTTCACCCTGGGCGACTGTGCCGACCGCGGCTTCGAGGTCCGTTCCTTTCGCAATGGCCTCTTTGGTCTCGCGAAGCAAGACGCCCAGGTAACGCTCCAGGTCGCTTGCGCCTGAGGGCCATTTTACGCTCGTTGGGCCATGACCGGGTACAGCGCGCTGTGCGGGCGCTGATTTGAGGGCCGCCAGCTCTTTCATCCAGCCCCGAAGGCTGCCGTCCAGTGAGGGGATCCGCTGCACGAAGAGGAGGTCCGCTGGCAGTAGGGTTCCGCTCTTTCGATCCATCACACTTAGGTCGCAGTCGGTGTGGGCAGTTCCATGTGCCGTGAGGGCGAGGACGCGGCCGCCAAGGTCGATTTCGGCGTGGTCTTGTACCAGCATCGTTGGCGCGACCGCGCCACCAGCGCGTTCCTTGCCCAGCGTGTCTTCGAGTCGCTTCCGGTAAAACTCCGCGCGCAAAGCTAACGTGCGCGGTAGGCGTGCGTGACCCACAAACTGCGGATGGTCTTGCTGGAACGCGGGCGCTCCAAAAATGTGGTCGGGGTGGACGTGGGACATGACGACGTACTTGATCGGTAACTGAGTCGTTTGTCGAATGGCCGCACGAAGGCGTTGTCCATCGATCAGGCTTCCACCCGGATCGATGACCGCTACCGCGTCACGGCCGACAATGAATCCGATGTTGGCTATTGCGTCTTCGTTCTGCGCCGTGACGTCTTCATCCACGCCCCGCCGGATGTGAATTCCAGGCGCAACTTCGTCGGTGACGAACTTGGACGCCTTCTCACCGGCAAACGTACGCAGCACACGCGCGCGTTTCTGCGCGAAGGCCCCGACGCTGCAGAAGCTCGCGCCTGCGAGTATCGCTTGCCGACGTGTTAGCTGCGTGCGGGTTGACATGCTCACACTATAAATCGGGTGCGGCGCGATGACACTTCTGTTGGCGTGAATCGTCCTAAACACAGCGGAGTGTTCCGTCGCCGGCGCTGCCGGAAATTGCAGTCGATCTTTCAGGTCTGTTCGCACTATGACTTGAGGCGCTCGTCGACTTCGCGAGCGGCGCGGGCGCCGCTTTGGAGTGCGCCGGTGACGGTGGCGGCTTCACCTTCGGTGTCGGTGGCTTCGCCAGCGAAAAACAGCGTGTCGTCGAGGGGTGCGCCAAGCTCCCGGCGAGCGTCGCTGTTGTGGCCGACAGCCACATAACTATAAGCGCCGCGTGCGAACGGATCGCGCTCCCAGTTATGCACGAACGCCGCCTCCAGTTCGGCTTTGCCGGCCGGCAGCGAATCGCCAAACATCGTGTGCACGCTTTCCAGCGCCGCTTGCACGATCTCCGCATCAGACTTTTCGCACAATGACGCGGCGGGTGGCCCCCCTGTCCAGGCATTGAGAAAGGGCGAGCGTGTTGGCACTGAGGTCCAGAAGGTCGGGAAAGGCGTCTCCGGGCAATGAAAGAATGACGCCTCCCGATAGCGACCACCCTCCAACTCTTCCCAGAACACCGACCGAAAGCGCAGAACCACTTTCAACACGGATCCGGAGAGGATGCCCGCGATGGCGGCGCGTTTTCCCTCCAGCGCCGGGGCGAAGCGGATCGCACCTGGAGCACCCTCGGGAAGTTGCAGCACGCCGATGGGCACCGTAACGATCACCTTCGGGGCTTTCACAATGAAGGGTCGGTCCAAAAACTCGCCTTCAATTTCCACGGCTCCGCGCTTCCACCGCACGGCCTTCACGACCGTATGAAGTTGCACATGAACTTTGTCACGGTCGAGCTTCCCTGCGAGAGCCGTGAGCACCGAGCTATAACCACCCATCGGCCGAAACTGCGGAGAGTCCAGCATGCCGCCCGAGCCCCATTCCTCCGCGATGGACTGCGCGCTCACTCGAGCAGGATCCGCAGCATCGAAACCTTCCACATAGCGACAGGCAAGTTCCCGCGCCTCACTGGAGATCCCGTAGCGTTCCCCCTGGTCTAGAAACGCTTGGAAAGACACGTCAGGCTTCTTCAGAAGGTCGGCCTTCTTCATCCCCTTCTGGACCTGCTCGAAAAGCTCGTCCATACGCGACTGCGGCTTCCCGTGGAGCAGAGTCCAGTGCGGTCCATCGGCGCTGAGTGCTGCGGTGCCGGCCTCGTGCAGCAGATTGAGCGTTTGAGGGATCTGCCCGTGGATGAACTCGGCGCCAAGCTCGACGGGTGCGGCGGTGTCGATCTCACGGCGGGTCCAGACGCGACCGCCGACGCGGTCGCGGGCTTCGAGTAGCAAAATCGAATGACCCGACTCGGCCAACGCGCGGGCCGCGGTGAGCCCGGCGACGCCGGCGCCGATAATCACTACATCCCAGGGGTCGTTTGTCATGGCTGATTTCCGCAATTCGTATTCCCGTCACTGCGGCAGCCGCCGACTGGGGATACCATCACCCCGCGCTTGGCGCAGCGTTGTGGATAGTCTATGACTTTTGCAGAATCAAAATGGGTGTCCCTGGTTGACTTCGCCGCTCGCGGTGGCGCGATCCGCAGGGGCGGGACATGCGGCGGGGATGTGGGTAGCGAATGGGGCGGTGGCGGCTCGCGAGGAGTCAATGCGTGCGTACGACTGGGGCAGTCTGACACCTTCCTCTTCCAGTACGTTCTGATGGCCGAAATGCCCGCTATACGCATTCCGTCTCCGCAGCCTCCGGGCCGCGCGGACGGACTTTGGAAGCACACGTGTTTCGAGGCTTTCGTGGCGATCCCCGGCATGCCCGGCTACTACGAGCTCAATTTCTCGCCCTCGCAGCAATGGGCGATTTACCGCTTCAGCGGATATCGGGAGCGGATGTCGCCGACTGACGTCACCGTACCGCCGGAGTTCAACGTCCGTCGTTTCGACGATCGTCTCGAGCTCGACGCGGTGGTGCGGCTGCCCGAGCTGACTGCTCTCGAGGCTGGACGTACGCTGAAGCTTGCGTTGACTGCAGTCGTTGAGGACAACAGTGGTACGCTTTCATATTGGGCGCTGAAACATGCACCCGGTAAGCCGGATTTCCATCACCCGGACGGTTTTGTCCTCGAGCTGACACCATGAAGTTTGGAATCGACCGCCTTCTCGATGAGCCGGAGCTGCGCAAGCCCTTGGCAGGCAGACGCGTGGCCCTGTTGGCCCATCCCGCGTCGCTGACACGTAACCTCTTTCACTCCCTCGACGCGTTAGCCGCGCTCGAGGATGTGCGTATGAGCGCTGCGTTCGGTCCACAACATGGGTTGCGCGGCGACAAGCAGGACAACATGGTCGAATCGCCGGACTACAGCGATCCGGTGCACGGCATTCCTGTTTTCAGCCTCTACGGTGAAGTACGCCGGCCGACGCCGGCGATGATGGATACGTTCGATGTCTTGCTCGTCGATCTGCAGGACCTTGGGTGCCGGATCTATACCTTTGTCACGACGCTGCGATACGTCCTCGAAGAGGCTGCCAAGGCGGGCAAGGAAGTCTGGGTTCTGGACCGTCCGAATCCGATTGGACGGCCCGTCGAAGGCCTGACTTTGCGCCCGGGCTGCGAGAGCTTCGTGGGCGCCGGTCCGATGCCGATGCGACACGGTCTGACGCTGGGGGAGCTCGCGCACTGGTTCGTGGGCACGCTGCGGCTCGATTTGGAATGTCAGATCATCCCGATGGAGGGTTGGATGCCCGACGTCGCTCCAGGATATGGGTGGCCGCTCGGCACGCGCACCTGGGTAAATCCGAGTCCGAACGCGCCGAACCTTTGGATGGCGCGCTGCTATCCAGGCTCGGTCATGCTGGAAGGCGCAACCTTGTCGGAGGGTCGTGGCACCACACGTCCATTGGAACTCCTCGGCGCGCCGGATGTCGATGCAAGAGCGCTGTTGGCGGAGATGCGCGCGCTCGCGCCCGGCTGGACACGCGGCTGCCGCCTGCGGTCGTGTTACTTCGAGCCCACATTCCACAAACATGCCGGCAAGCTCTGCAGTGGCATCCAGGTTCACGTCGAGGACGCCGTGTATTACGACCATGAGGGGTTTAAACCATGGCGACTGTTTGCACTGGCATTCAAAGCTCTGCGACGGCTGCAGCCGGACTACCCCATCTGGCGCGATTTTCCGTACGAGTACGAGCAGAACCGGCTCGCCATCGATGTCATCAACGGCAGCGACCTGCTGCGGCGCTGGGTGGACGATCCGCGGGCTACCCCGGGCGATCTCGATGCCCTGGCGGTGGTCGACGAGACCGAGTGGCGCAAGGAGCGCGAGTCGGTGTTGCTTTATTGAGCGCCGGGGTACAGGGAATATCATGAGCGCCCGGTGGCTCGTCGCTGTGGCGGCGCTCCTCATCATCGGTGGAGGTAATGTTGTGGCTGCGACTCACGAGGCTCCCCTGATCCCGCGCTCGGCGCTGTTTGGTAACCCGGTGCGGGCGCAAGCGCGGTTGAGTCCGGACGGGCACTACATCTCCTTTCTCGCGCCGAAGGATGGAATCCTGAATATCTGGCTGGCGCCTTACGGAAAGCTGGCTGAGGCAAAGCCCATCACCAATGACCGCAAGCGCGGCATTCGCCAGCATCAGTGGGCCGAGGATGGGCGGCACGTGTTGTTTCTGCAGGATGACAATGGTGACGAGAACTGGCACGTCTATAGCGTGGATATCGAGACCGGCCGGCAGCTCGATCTGACCCCGCTCGACAAAGTTCACGCCGAAATCGTCGGCCTGTCGTATCAACGCCCGGAAGTGGCGTTGATTTCGCTCAACGACCGCACGCCGGAGTATCACGACCTGTACGAGGTCGATGTCAGCACCGGCACCCGGAAACTCATCGAGCGGAACGATCAACAGTTCGCCGGTTATCTGGAGGATCTGCAGCTGCGCCCGCGGCTGGCGGTGAAGACGCTTCCGGACGGCGGCGGTGAGTTGTATCGGCGCACGTACGAGGGTTGGGAAAGCTTTCTGCAATACGGTCAGGCGGACAGCCTGACGATGCGGCCGCTCGTGATCGAAGAGGGCGGCAACACCGCCTTGCTGTTGAGTGCTGTGGGCCGCGACAAAGCTGCGCTGGTGCGGGTCGACTTGACCTCTGGTAAGCAGGTCGTCATCGGCCAGAGTGGTAGCGCCGACGTATCGGATGTCTGGCTCGATCCCCGCACGCGTACTCCGCAGGCTTTCGGCGTGGAGTATCTCACCGAGGAGTTCGAGCCGATGACTCCGGCTGCCACCAAGGACATCGAGCACCTCAAGGCGGCACTTGGCCCGCAGTTTCAGGTGCTGAGCCGCACCAACGATGACGCCAAGTGGATCGTCGTCGTGGACGATCCCGTGCACGTTACCGCGAGTTATGTGTACGACCGTACCAATGGCAAGGTCACGAAGCTTTTCGATCACCGGCCCGAGTTGGCGGGCGCGCCGCTGCGACCCATGCGGCCGGTCGAAATTCCCACTCGTGACGGGCTCACCCTGGTGGGGTATCTGACGCTACCGCCTGGTGCGGGAGCGGCGAAGGGCGACGGCGGTGCGAATTGGCGACCTGCCGCGCCGCTGCCGTTGGTGTTGGATGTTCACGGTGGTCCCTGGGCGCGCGACAGCTACGGATTCAACCCCGAGCATCAATGGCTCGCCAATCGTGGCTATGCCGTGCTTTCGGTGAACTATCGGGGCTCGACGGGTTTCGGCAAGAACTTCATCAACGCCGGCGATCATGAGTGGGCCGGCAAGATGCACAACGACCTGTTGGACGCTGTTGATTGGGCCGTTCGGGAGAAAGTGGCGGTACCCGAGAAGGTGGGGATCTACGGCGGCTCTTATGGTGGCTATGCCGCGCTCGTTGGGCTCACGTTTACACCCGACCGCTTCGCGTGCGGTGTCGACATTGTGGGGCCTTCGAATCTCGCGACGCTGATTGGCTCGATTCCGCCGTACTGGAAGTCGTTTCTCGAGGATATGACTCGCCGTATCGGGGACCCGCGCACGGACGATGGGCGGAAGCTCCTCGAGGAGCGTTCGCCTGTCACGTTTGCGGAGCGGATTTCCCGGACGCTGCTCATCGCACAGGGCGCCAACGATCCGCGCGTGAAGCAGGCGGAATCGGACCAGATCGTGGCCGCCATGAAGAAGAAGCAGCTTCCGGTGACCTATGTCCTGTACCCGGACGAAGGGCATGGCTTCGCCCGGCCGCAGAACCGGCTGGCGTTCTATGCGATCGGCGAGGGGTTCCTGGCGAAGTGCCTGGGAGGGCGCTACGAGGCCATTGGGAATGACTTCGACGGGTCGAGCCTGCAGGTGCTGGACGGGGCGGGGGTCGTACCGGGCCTGCCCGACGCCTTGGCTAAGCTGGCGGCAGCGCCCGGGGCGCGGGCGAACCCATAGCCTCGGCGGCATCGACGCGGGCTAAGGGCTGTTTCGGGACGTCGGGCACTTGAGCCATTCGCCGGGGGCCCAAAGATGTGTTACCCCCTACCCCTCGTTCTGGTGTAATTGACGGTTCCCATGAACCCCGCACGTGAAATCTCCGGCTATCGCAAGTACTGGGCTGCCCGCTTCGGCACCGCCCCGTTCTTGCCCATGTCGCGGGCGGAAATGGACGTGCTGGGGTGGGATAGCTGCGACGTCATCGTGGTCACCGGCGACGCCTACGTCGATCACCCCAGCTTCGGCATGGCCATTATCGGGCGGTTGCTGGAGGCGCAAGGATTCCGCGTTGGGATCATCGCCCAGCCGGACTGGCACAGCGCCGAGCCGTTCGCCGCGTTAGGACGACCCAACCTGTTTTTCGGCATCACCGCCGGAAACATGGACTCGATGGTGAATCGCTACACTTCGGATCGCCGTGTCCGTAGTGATGACGCGTATACGCCCGAGGGTGTTGGTGGTAAACGTCCCGATCGCTCGGTGATCGTCTACGCGCAACGCGCTCGTGAGGCCTTCAAGGACGTGCCGATTGTTGTTGGCGGCATCGAGGCGTCGTTACGGCGCATCGCGCACTTCGATTATTGGTCGGAGAAGGTGCGGCGCTCGATTCTGCTCGACGCCAAGGCGGACCTGCTGGTCTACGGCAATGGCGAGCGGCAGATTTGTGAGATCGCGCATCGTCTGGCCGCGGGCGAGAGCATTCGTGACATTACCGACCTGCGTGGTACGGCGTTCGCACGCAAGAGTACGCCCGAAGGTTGGATTGAGATCGATTCGACGCATCTGGATACACCGGGGCCGTTGAATCCGCCTGTTGATCCGTATGCGATGGAACCGGAGATTCGGGCGACGAATGCCGCTGCTGGGAGCGGACCGGGGGCGCCCAATGGGCCCGGCGCCGCAACGCTCGCCGCCGCCGCGCCAGTCGGTAATCAGGGCCCCCTGGCCACTGTCGCTGCGCCGAACACCGCAGCCGCCGTCGCTCCTGTCGAAAAAGTCGTCCGCTTCGTTCGCCGGGTAAAGACCGCGGACCGCGAGCGCAGCGTCATCCGCATGCCGTCGTACGACCAGGTCGCCGCCGACCCGGTGTTGTATGCGCACGCCTCACGCATCCTTCACCTCGAGGCTAACCCGGGAAACGCGCGCGCCCTGGTGCAA
>DATBCZ010000111.1:0-3752 GCA_036270175.1 Steroidobacteraceae bacterium
AGTTAGTGGGCGCAAAAATTCAACGCCGGTGGCGATGCCCGATTGTTATCCCGATTCGAATCCCTGTCCTGGCCGAGATTCGCTGCAAGTAATCTCGTAACTTATTGATTTTTAATGAGAATTTTGGCGGAGAGAGAGGGATTCGAACCCTCGAAGGGCTTTTGACCCTTACACCCTTAGCAGGGGTGCGCCTTCGACCACTCGGCCATCTCTCCGTCCGGGGCTGTAAAGGCCGGCCTATCAATGACTTATAAGCTGGGCGAGCCACGTCGCCTAGTCAGGCGAGCGGGTAATGATACTGAAGCGGGCCGAAAAAGGGAAAGCTGATGTGGAGCGGAAGGCGCGGCGGCGGTCGCGTCGGCTGCGCGCCGGGGGACCGGGCGCGAGCCGATGCACGGTGAGGTCACTCGGCTGAAGCGAAATCCGCAGGCTCGTTATCGTGCGCCTCGCCCTCGGAGTCGCCCTGCTGTTCGCGCTTGATGCGCTCGTAGATTTCTTCCCGGTGGACCGCAACATTCTTCGGCGCGTTGATGCCGACGCGCACCTGGTTGCCTTTCACACCAAGTATGGTCACGGTCACATCGTTGCCAATCATCACGGTCTCACCGACCCGTCTCGTCAATATGAGCATTCTTCTTCCTCCTTGGTTCTTCGGCGACCCGGATTGGAGAGCCGCAAGGCTGCCAGCGAATTTACGGATTCAGCGGAACGAGACAAACCAGGGAAACCCTGAAACTTTCTATGTGCATTGCAGGATAAACTGGGGGGTCAACCGGCGGCGCCGACGGAGCCGGCGGCACTTACCGCCGACGACGTCGTACCCGTGAATTCAAGCCCCTAGCTTCGCGCGCACGAGGTCATGCACCGAGGCCAACGCCGCGTCGAGTGCGGCCGGATTGCTGCCGCCCGCCTGTGCGAAGTCAGGTCGGCCACCGCCGCGACCGCCGATCTGGGCGGCAATCGCCCCAACCAGCTCGCCCGCCTTCACGCGTGTGGTCTGATCGGCTGTAACGCCTACAACAAGAACCACTTTGGTGGGACTTTCCACCGAGGCCAGCACCACGACAGCCGACTTGAGTTTGTCTTTGAGTTGGTCGACCGCGTTACGTAGCGCGCCCGCGTCGGCTCCATCAACCTTGGTGGCGACGACCTTCACTCCGTTCACATCGACTGCCCCGGAAGCCAGGTCGACCCCCTGGCCGGAAGCCAACTTGTCCTTCAGCGCCCGGACCTCTTTTTCCATCTGGCGCACACGGTCGAGCGCGTCGCGTACTTTCTCCCGCAGATCCTCGCGCGAGCCGCGCAGCAGGCCGGCAACATCTTTCAACAGAGCCTCGCTCTCTTCGACGTACTCCACCGCGGCCTCGCCGGTGATCGCCTCGATACGACGCACGCCGGCGGCCACACCGCCCTCGCTCGTGATCTTGAAGAAACCGATATCGCCAGAGCGCCCCACGTGCGTACCGCCGCAAAGCTCCATCGAGAAATCGCCGATACGCAACACGCGCACGTCCTTCTCGTACTTCTCGCCAAACAGGGCCATTGCCCCCGCGGCTACGGCGCCTTCGTAGTCCATGACCTTGGTTTCCGCCTCTGTGTTGAGACGGATCTGCTCGTTCACCAGGCGTTCGATCTCACGCAACTCCACGGACGTAATCGGCTCGAAATGCGAGAAGTCAAAGCGCAACCGATCGGGCGCCACCAGTGAGCCCTTCTGCTGCACGTGTGTACCCAAGACCTTGCGCAGGGCCGCGTGCAACAGATGCGTGGCGCTGTGATTCAGCGCTGTCGCGCGGCGTCGCGCGCCGTCCACGTGTGCAGCGAGCGTATCGCCGATGCGGAGCTCGCCTTCCATCACTCGGCCGATATGCGAATGCGCGGCGCCACGCTTCTGCGTGTCCTCCACCACGAATTTTGCGAGTGCCGATGCCGGCGGTGTAAGTGTCAAAGACGCCATGGCCTTCGCCAGCTTTGCGCCTTTAGCACCGCCAGCGGCCACACCAGAGAGGGTTCCCGCGTCCCCGACCTGCCCGCCTGACTCCGCGTAGAAGGGAGTGCGGTCGAGAATGACTTCGCCCTCGTCACCCGCACTAAGCGAATCGACGGGTGCGCCAGCCTTCAACAGCGCAACAATATGCCCTTGCGCCTCGAGTCCCTCATAACCCTGAAACAGCGTGCGCGAGTCGATCGAAGCGCCGCCCCGTAAATCAACACCGAACTTGCTCGCATCCTGGGAGCGCTTGCGCTGCTCCTCCATCGCGACGTCGAACCCCACCTGGTCGATGCTGAGACCGCGCTCGCGAGCGATGTCCGCCGTGAGGTCCGCCGGAAAGCCGTAGGTGTCGTAGAGTTTGAAGACCGTCGGCCCGTCGATCTCATTGCCCTTGAGATTCTTGATGGCGCCCTCGAGCAGCGACATGCCGTTCGCCAGCGTCTCGGCGAAACGCTCCTCCTCCTGCTTCAACACGCGCTCCACGTGACTGCGCCCACGTGTCAGCTCTGGAAACGCCGCGCCCATTTCCCGCTCCAGCACCGGAACGAGTTTGTAGAAAAACGCTTCCTGGATACCCAGTTTGTAGCCGTGCCGGATGGCACGCCGAATGATCCGGCGCAGCACGTAGCCGCGCCCTTCATTGGATGGCAGCACGCCGTCGACGACGAGAAACGAGCAGGCGCGGATGTGATCCGCGATCACGCGCAGCGAGCTCGAGGCCAGGTCCGTGGTCTTCGCAAGATCCGCCGCCGCGCGGATGAGGTTCTTGAACAGGTCGATGTCATAGTTCGAATGCACGCCCTGCATGACGGCGGCAATGCGCTCGAGCCCCATGCCGGTGTCGACCGAGGGCTTCGGCAGCGGTGTCAGCTTGCCATCCGCCGAGCGCTCGTATTGCATGAAGACGAGGTTCCAGATTTCCACATAACGATCGCCGTCCTCGTCAGGAGAGCCCGGCGGGCCGCCGGGAATGTGCGGACCATGATCGTAGAAAATCTCGCTGCAGGGACCGCACGGCCCGGTATCCCCCATCGCCCAGAAGTTCGACTTCTCGCCCAGGCGAGTGAAGCGGTCTTTCGGAACGCCCATCTCCTCGAGCCAGATATTCGCGGCCTCATCGTCGTCACGAAAGACCGTAACCCACAGCCGCTTCGGATCGAGCTTCAGGGTCCCCGTAAGGAAGTCCCAGGCAAAGCGGATCGCATCGCGCTTGAAATAGTCTCCGAACGAGAAATTTCCCAGCATCTCGAAGAAGGTGTGATGGCGGGCGGTATAGCCCACATTCTCCAGGTCGTTGTGCTTGCCGCCGGCACGCACGCAACGTTGGCTCGTGGTCGCACGCACATAGTCGCGCTTGTCCTTACCGAGAAAGACATCCTTGAACTGCACCATCCCCGCGTTCGTGAACAGCAGGGTCGGGTCGTTTCCGGGCACGAGGGGGCTGGACGGCACCACCGAGTGGCGACGCTCGCGAAAGAATTCCAGGAAGGCACTGCGGACGTCCGCAGCCTTCGAATAAGAAGCTGTGCTCAATTTTATGAATCCGGGTCGAAATCGGCGCCAGTGGCCGCTCGGATATGATCCGATGAAAAGCCACGATACTGCAAAAAACGCGCTTGGCGCGTCCTTTCAGTCCACTCTTCGGGGGGCTCGGCGCCGAATTTACGGACCCGGATCGCCCGCGCCAGCTCCCGCCAGTCCGGTCCGGTCGCCAGGGCCGCCTCGATCAGGTCAGCCGCGACCCCCATGGAGCGCAGAT
>DATBCZ010000112.1:0-6524 GCA_036270175.1 Steroidobacteraceae bacterium
GTGAGATCCAGCCGTTGTGCCCCATGTAGGGCGGGATCGTGTAACGCGGGTCGTCCGTCATGAGGAGTTGCGCGTGGACGCCCACCCAGAACGCCACCCGCCAGCGTTCCTCATAACAATACGCCTGTGCGAAAACCTTCTTCCCCGCGCGCCAGACCGGCTGACCGAACTGCAGGCCTTCTGACGTTTCGGGTAGGGCCAGGCAGATCTTCCGCATGCTCGCGAGAATTTGTTTGCCGCGCGGCGTGTTCTTGGGATCGACATCGGCGACCGTGAATTTCCGCTTTGGTGCGGCTACGGAAGGCGTCTCTTTGAGTTGGCGGCTCAGTCTGGCGGGCGCGACCCGTTCATAGGCCGCCCGTACGATGGGGGCGACGCGCTTCCACGCGAGTCCGACATCGAGCCGCACTCCCAGCCAGCCACTCGGTCCAACGTACTGCGGCACGAAGAAGTACTTGGGCTCAGCGTGCACATGCGCGTCCTGCATACCCTCCGGAGTGTTCAGCCAGAGCGCTATGCGCCCATCCCCGTGGTGATTCACGGCATACATGGCGAAAATCTTTCCGCCGCGGACGCGGTAATTCGGCATGCCGTGCGAGATGAGCTCTTCGGTCTCCGGGAATGCGAGACAGAGTTTCCGGATGGCGTTGTCGAGCTCGTTTCTCATTTTTTGCGCGCTCCATTTGTTCGATGTTGCTACCTGATCCCGACGGCAATCTGCTCAACATTTTTCACGGCTGAAGTGGGGGTGATGTTTTCCCCAGTCCCGAGCAGTCACCATAATCTAACGGGTCGCAGCCGGGCTTGTCGCGGTGCCGGATGTAGGCCAACATGTGGCAAAACCGGCCGGGGGGCCAGGGAGACAATTGCCGTGTCATTGGGCCACTCGACTCGGTTGTGGAGCGTCCTGCTCGTCGTTCTCGCGCTGGAGTGTTCCGTGGGTCGGGCCAGTGATCCGACGCCCGATGCCCGCCAGCAGGCGGCTATCGCAGCCCGGGATGCGGCGCTCCGGGTAATGGTGCGGGGACCTGCCTCGGTCGCCCTGCGCGACCAGGGCGTTCTGAAGCTCCCCGAGCACTTTGGATTTATCGGGCGGAAGGAAGCCGCGGCCGTGATGCAGGCCATGGGTAACCATACAGGCGATGACTTCATCGGCCTGATCGTGCCCTTGGGCAAAGAAGAACAGGACAGCGACGGTAACTGGCTCGTGACACTGCGCTACGACCCGGCCGGATACATAAAAGACGACGACGCCAGGCACTGGGACGCGGCCGGCCTGCTGCAGAGCCTCAAGGAGGGGACCGAGGCGGGCAATGCGGATCGCGAGCGGGAAGGGATTCCGCCCATCACCCTGACCCGCTGGGTCGAAGTGCCGGCCTACCACGCCGACTCGCATCGACTCGTCTGGTCGGCGGAGGTGCGGCTCAAGAATGGCTCGGATCCGGATCCGGGTGTCAACTACAACACCTACGTGTTGGGACGGGAGGGTTACATCTCCCTCGATTTCGTTACCGACGTAGCCAGCATCGAGCAGCAGAAGCCCGTCGCCCGGCAGTTACTCGCGGCCACCGAATTCAACCAGGGTAAGCGTTATGGCGACTTCAACTCCACGACCGACAAGGTCGCGGCATACGGCCTCGCTGCGCTGGTCGCCGGTGTGGTCGTCAAAAAGTTGGGTCTGCTCGCGCTCCTCGCGGCGGCGGCCGTCAAGTTCTGGAAGCTCATCGCGATCGCGGTAGCCGTGTTCGGTGCGAGCATCTCCCGCTGGTTCAAGGCGCGGTTCGGGAGCAAGGATACGGCTGCGTGAAGGCGCTGCTTCGAGCGGGATCGCTGCAACATTTCTGGATCCACCTGGAGAGAGCATGAATACCGAGAGCGATCAAAACCTGGCGGTGGCCGGTCAGTCCGCAACCGCGGGCTCCGCGGATGCCGCTGGCCCGATCATTGCGGAGGCCGCCAATCTCCCAGCCGCCATTCTCGGCGGGCTCATCGCGGCTCTAGGCGGCGCGCTCATTTGGGCGGTCATCACGGTGGTCACGAAGTTCCAGATCGGCTTCATGGCCGTCGGCGTCGGGTTCCTCGTGGCCTGGGCGGTGCGCACGCTCGGGAAAGGTCACACGAACGTATTCGGCATCGTTGGTGGCGGCTGCGCACTCCTCGGATGTCTCCTGGGCAATCTGCTATCCGCCTGCGGATTCATCGCGGCGGACCGCGGTGAGTCGGTGGTAAGCATTACGATGAAGGTCTTGGCGAATCCGTCCACCGCGGTGAGCTTGCTGCAGGCTGCATCCAACGGCATGGACCTGTTGTTCTACGCCATCGCCGTGTACGAAGGATACAAACTCTCCCGGCGGCGGTGAGGCTCCTGTCCGAATCGTGAAATCGGGCGGCCCGATGCGGACGCAGGACGAACTCGACGCTGAGCTTGCGCGCATCACACGTCGGGGTGAGTCCCCCCACTTCGGGGCGGCGGCGGATGGTGCTGACTCGCGGAATCGAACCGCGGACCTACTGATTACGAATCAGTTGCTCTACCAACTGAGCTAAGTCAGCACGAATTGCCATCTGGCCGGATTTAGCAGCCTATCCCGGCGCGGGCGGCGATTCTATAGATTACGTCCGGCGCCGTCACCCAGGAATTGCCCGTGTCGGGCGGCGATCAGCTTTTTCGCCGGAGCCGGATGACGATATCGATGCCGGCGACTTCGGTGCCGGCGGGCGGAGGCGGAAGGCGGCTGAATTCCACGTCGGGGATCGGCACGTCGATGAGGGCGCCGGTCGTCACGTCGTGGAAGTGGTAGTGCGCGTCTACGTTCGAGTCGAACCAGGCGCGGGAGCCATCGACCGAAAGCTGCCGGATAAGCCCACGCTCGGCGAAGAGGTTCAGCGTGTTGTAGACCGTGGCCTTGGACACGCGGGCGCCAGCGGCGCGCAGGGTCTCGAGGATCTGTTCAGCGGAAAGGTGCTGCGGGGCTGCGAGGAGCAACGACGCAATGCGCACGCGCTGTCCGGTCGGGCGGATACCGCAGTCCGACAGTCTAAGTTCGCATCGCGTGGTGATCGTGTCGCCGGGCAGGCCCTGTGAGTCCATGTTCCCTTGAGTGTTGCCGCATCTTTGCGCTGCGCTTCCAGCCTTTGTACCGCCGGCGGATGTCGGAGGTCAATCTTTAGGCGATCTGGAATATGTTAAACGAAGGCCAAAGTGGCGCTGCAGTGCCCCACGAGGGGGCGCCGCGCCCTAAGTCCCCAGCTTGCTCTGCAGATGCCGCGCCAGCTCCCCAATGGTCGGGAAGTCGAACAGCTCCGTGAGGTCCACCAGCCCGGGATACTCGTGGTCGATCCGCTCATGAATTTCGATGAGCTTGAGCGAGCTGGCGCCGACCTCGAACAGGTTGTCGTTCACGCCGATGCGCTTGCCCTGCATTGCCGCGTCGCAGATCGTCTTCAGCTTGTCCTCGATCTCCGTGAGCGAGCCGGTCTCGGGGCTGCCGCCACGCTCGGCTGCGCGGAGCGTCGCCAGCTCCTTCAGCTCGGCATCGAATTCGCCGTCGAGAAAGCTCTCTTCCAGTAAGTGGCGCTGGATCTTGCCGCTGGTGGTCTTCGGAATGCGCTTCACGGGCACCACGGCGCCCACTTCGAGGCCCGTCTGCTCATTGATGAGTCGCGTGACCCGGGTGGCCAGGGGCAGGAATTCCGCCATGCCACTACGGTGAAGAATGAACACCACCAGTTGCTCGGTCTGTGAGTCGGCCGGCCGTACACCGGCAGCGACGACCTTACCGAGCTCGAGCCCGTCGGCATGCTGGGCGATAGCCTCGATATCGTGGGGGTAGTAGTTCTGGCCGTTGACGAAAATGATCTCTTTCGCCCGTCCGGAGATGTAGATCTCCCCCTGGTGGAACAGGCCGAGGTCGCCCGTACGTAACCAACCATCCGCGCTGAATGCCGTGGCGTTGGCTTCCGGATTCTCGAAGTAACCGCGGGTGACATTGCCGCCCGTCATCTGCACATTGCCGATGCGATCCTCAGGCAGCGGCTTGTCTTCATCGTCGGTTATACGAACCTTGCAGTAGGGGATGACTTTCCCCTCCGAGATGAGCTCGACGGCATCCTTGTCCGACTTCGCCACGAGCTCCACCGGACTGCCGACATTGAGTCGATGCCGGTTTAGGGTGATCGTGCGCATCGGCGAGCCCACCTCCGGAAAGGTCACGGCGAGTGAGGCTTCCGCGAGCCCATACACCGGAAACATGGCGTTACGCGCCAGCTTCGCGGGCTCCAGGCGGGTCAGGAACTCGTTGCAGAGGTCGACCGAAATCGGCTCGGCACCGTTGAAAATGAGCCGCGCGGCCGATAGATCCAGCCCCTCGACCGGCCGGTCGCCGAGCACTTTCAGGTAGTGTTTGTAGCCGAAGTTAGGCGAGCACAGGATCGTCGCGCGCACCTTCGAGGCCAGCGTGAGCCACAACAGCGGCCGCCGCACGAACAGCTCGGTCGGCATCAGGTGCGCATGCACCCGTTTCGAAAACATGATGATGTGGAAGCCGATGAGCCCCATGTCGTGGGTGAGTGGCATCCACGACAGGCTGATGTCATCTTCGGTGAGTTTGGCTGCCTGGCTCACGCCGCTGCAGTTGGCAATGACATTGCTGTGAGTGAGCACGACGCCTTTCGGCTCACTCGTCGAGCCCGACGAGAACTGGATGAACGCCACGTCCTCCGGTTTCGCTTCGTAGGGTTTGCCGGCGCGCGAGATGTCATCGAGATCGTCGACGAGGAATGCGCGCGAGCGCAGCCCCTTGAACAACTCCGTTTCACCAACCTGCTCGGCAAACGCGCCGATGCGATCGAGCGAGCGGCGCTCGGTGTATATGAATGGCGAGCCGAGCTTGCGCGCGACCCGCAGTAACTTGTGACGATGCTCGTCGCTGATACCGAGCGCAATCGGCACCGGGGTAATGCCACCGATGATGGCAGCCCAGAAGGCGTCGATGAACTGTTCGTTGTTGCCGAGAAAGAGGATGAGTTTGTCGCCGCGGCGGGCACCGATCCGTTGCAGGTGGTAGAGAATGCCGAGCGCGCGCTCATGCAACTCGGCATAGGAAACATCGCGCGAGTCGTTCTCGCCTTCCAGGTAGGTGATGGTCCCGGAGGCGTGGCGGTTGGACTCGAAGAGCTCGGTCAGGGTCGTTGCTTTCAACATCAGCGGCGTTCCAGCCTCATGTGCAAGGGGTGAAGGGTGCGCAGGTTGATCTGCGCCTCGAGCTCCAGCGGCTTATCCGGTACGTAGGTCAGGCGATAGCGGCGGGCAACCTTGTAGAGATGCATCAGCATCTCGTACAACGCGAAAGTCTCGCCGATGCAGTGCCGCGGACCCGCCGCGAAAGGCATGTACGAAAACCGCGGGCGTTCGGCCTCGTGCTCCGGCGCGAAACGCTCCGGCCAGAAGCGCTCAGGATCTTTCCAGAACCGGCCGTCCCGGTGCAAGAGATACAGCGGCAGCAGAACGTTCGAGCCGGCCGGAATGTCATAGCCACCCAGCACATCCGCTTCGATGGCGCGGCGGGAAAGCAGCCAGCCTGGCGGATACAGGCGCAGCGCTTCGTTCACGACCTGCTGCGTGTATGCCAGCGACTCCATCTGCGCCAGGTTCGGTGTCGACATGTCGGGCGCGGCGTCTATTTCGGCATGCAGGCGCGCTTCGGCCGCGGGGTTCTGCGACAACAGGTACCACGTCCAGTTGAGGCCGCTCGCCGTCGTTTCATGGCCGGCGACAATGAGTGTCATGACTTCGTCGATGAGCTCGCGGTCGCTCATCGGGGCGCCCGTATCCTTGTCACGCGCGCTCATGAGCATCGCGACATAGTCAAAATGCTCTTCACTTTCCGCTCGCCGCCGCTCCATCAGCCCGGCAACGATCTTCGACAGTGAGCGGAATTTGAACGCGAACTGCAGGTTGCGCTCCTGGTCCTTGGTGACCACCTCGAACGGATTGCCGCCGAGTTGTGCGGACATGCGCTCCAGATCGCGGCCGAAGATGGAGCGCAGCACGATGTCGAGCGTGAGCTCGCTCATCTCGTCGGTGATGTTTACAGGCTCGCCGCGGGCGGCGAGCGCTTCCCAGCGCGCTATGAAGCGATCGTTCGCCTTCTCGAGCGTCTGCGCGAATTCCGTTATGACGCGGCGGTGGAAAAACGGCTGCATCATGTAACGCTGGCGTTTCCACAGGTCGCCCTCGCTCGTCATGAGCCCCTTGCCGAGAAGGATCTTGACCCGATCCAGGCCCATCCCCTTGGTATAGTTGCGATGGTTCGAGACGAGTACGCGCTTGACGTCGTCGGGGTGATGGACGATGTAGGTGTAGGCCTTGCGCGTCGGCGAGAACACGCGATACGTGTCGCCGTAACGGGCAAACAGCTCGATCATCCGCTCCAGGGAATCATCCGTGGCGCCGATGTCGAACTGAAGCTCCGCCTCGGGCGGTTGGGTGCGGCTGGGCTGGGTAGCGGTCATGCAGGGGTGCT
>DATBCZ010000113.1:0-2521 GCA_036270175.1 Steroidobacteraceae bacterium
TGCGGATGTTAACCTATGCGCGCTCATGCATGCGGGCCCAAAGCAGGCCGAAGCGCGCAAGGCAGTCGAATCGTGCAACGTATTTGCACAAGCAATCCGCGTCATTCGTCGAGCTGCGCTGTGTCCGAGTGACGGCGAATAGGGGGATGCGGGTATCCGCCGGCGCGACGAACTACGGCAGCAGAATGACGGAACCCGACGTCGCGCGCGCTTCCAAAGCGATGTGCGCTTCGCGTGCCTCGGAGAGTGGTACGCGCAGCCCGATCTGCGCCCGGATGACACCGTGCGCGAGCGCGTCGAAGGTTTCCTTCGCCATTGCCTCCAGGGCGGCCCGGTCGCGGATATAGTGAAACAACATCGGCCGGATAACACCATTCGAGCGAGCCGCGAGGCGCGAGATTGTGAGAGGTGGCGCCGGTCCCGACGACTGCCCGAAGTTCACCAGGGTACCGAGAAAGCCCAGGCAGTCGATCGAGCCGGAAAAGGTATCCGCACCGACAGAGTCGTAAGCCACATCGACTCCCCTGCCCTGCGTGATCTGGGCGACGCGCTCGACGAAATTCTCCTCTCGATACAAGATGACGTGATCGGCGCCACACTCGCGAGCGACAGCGGCTTTCTTCTCCGATCCGACCGTGGCGATCACCGTAGCGCCGAGGTGTTTTGCCCATCTGACGAGAGGCTGGCCAACACCGCCGGCAGCGGCATGAATCAACAGGGTCTCACCGGCGTGGACCGCGTGAACACGCCGCAGCAACATGCAAGCAGTGAAGCCTTTGATGGTGAGGCTCGCGGCAACCTCATCTGTAACACTGTCGGGAATTCGGAGCGCCCGACGAGCCTGAAGAATGCGCCGTTGGGAATAGGCACCGTAGGAGACGTCGATGTAACACACCCGGTCTCCGGCGACGAAACCGGTGACACCCGTACCGACTTTCTCTACGACAGCGGCAGCCTCCAGACCGGGAATGCCGGGCAACTTCAGCGTCTTGTACAGACCCGAGCGCACATAGGTATCGTGAAAGTTCACCCCGATGGCCGTGTGGCGGATCAGAAGCTCATCCGGCCCGGGCTCACCGACTGCCACGGCCTCGTACTGTAGCTTTTCCGGGCCACCCGCCTCACGGAGTACAATTGCCCCAACGGCGCCGGGAGCGATGTTGTCCGAGCTCATCTGATCTAGCCCCGCAGATAGGCGTCGGTGCCGGCGAGCCAGTCCTGCCTCGGCGGACAGAACACGTCCACATCGAGAGTGTCTTCGAGTGCCACTGCGCTATGCGGCACATTCGATGGAATGACGACCACCTCTCCCGCGCGAACGATGATCTCCTGCTCGCCCTTGGCGCCGAACCGGAAGTGCAGCGCGCCGCTCAATATGTAGGTGATTTGCTCGTTGTCGTGCGAGTGCTGGGGGACAACCTCGCCCTTCTTGATGTACACGTGCGCAATCATCATGCGCTCGCCGGTAATCAACTTGCGGCCGAGTCCGGGTTTCAGGGTCTCCTCGGGAATCTCGTCCCAGCGATAGTGGGTGACCGCCACCGATGTGCTCGAGCTCATAGTCTCATCCCCTCTACAGTTGAGTGTTGCAAAGCGCGGGCTCCTTCAAGGCACGATCGCTACGACCCGCGCGGGAAATCCGGAGCCGTGCTCGGGCTTCGGAAAGCTCACCATCACCAGCGCGCCCGCCTCCGGCACCTGGTCGAGGTTGGCCAGCATCTCGATCTGGTAATGGTTGGTGCCGAGCACCCAGGACTCCAACGTGTAATCATCCTTGGTCGTGGCCACTCCTGGATCGGTGTCCGTGGTCTCGTGCCCGGAGGCCGCGATCCTGCGGTCCTCGTAGAGAAGCTTCAAGACCGGCATGCTCCAGCCAGGATAGTGCGCGACCCCGGCTTTGTCGCGGTTCTGCATGACGGCGTCATCCGGCCACCTCTTCGACCAGTCGGTCCGCATGGCCACGAAAGCATGCTCGGGAATACGACCGTGGCGGCTCTCCCACGCCTTCACGTCGTCGAGACTCAGGACGTAGTCAGCGTTCCCTGCCACCTTCTGGTGCACATCGAGCACCACTAGCGGCATCAGCATGTCCTTGGGATCGATCTGATCGACGGTTTTCAGACCCTCGTGAAAATGCGCAGGCGGATCGATGTGCGTGCCCCACTGCCCCACGTGGCAGAACTCATCGACCTGAAAGCCGGCCTTATCGATGGTGTAGAGGGTGCGCACTTTCATTTCCCCGAAGCCCTTCCAATGCGGGGTGGTGGGTCCGAAGGCGTGCGTGAGATCGACGAAGCGCTTGGTCGCCAGGGTGGCGTAGATCTCGTTCAGCGTGGGCTGGCGCGGGGGATCGGCAGCGTGCCCCTCACCGACGACCAACGCCGCGCATAGCGCACCGATACAGGCGGCAGGAACTCTCATCGGCAGGCCCCTTGGGAAGGTGATAGCTCAGTTGCACTTTGAACTATCGGAGGCCGCCAGGGTAGATCTGAACGCGGCCGCTACGGAAGGTGTAGCGGCC
>DATBCZ010000114.1:0-20729 GCA_036270175.1 Steroidobacteraceae bacterium
TCGGCGAGCGCTTTTTCCGCGCGACCTTCCGGATCATGGGTTACCTGGCCAAGGCCGACGGGCGTGTATCGGAACGCGAGATCGCCGCGGCCCGTGGAGTCATGTCGGATCTGCGTCTGAATTCGCAGCAGGTCCAGGCGGCCATCGATTACTTCACCGCCGGCAAACAGGGGAACTTCGACACCGCCGCCGAGTTGGGCGGTTTACGGCACGCCTGCCAGGGGCGTCCCGAGCTCCTGCGAGTGTTCCTCGAGATCCAGGTGCGGGCCGCGCTTGCGGGCAACAACATGGAAGGTCCGGTACGCGACCTGTTGACCCGGGTGGCGGGCCGGCTCGGCGTGTCGCCGCTCGAGCTGGCGCAAATTGAAACGGTACTGCGCATCCGCACCGGCAGCTTCCACCAGGGTCCGAGTCAAGGCGGCTACGCGCGCAGCAACGGCGGCGGCGCCGTGCAACTCGACCAGGCCTACAAGGTCCTCGAAACAACGCCGAGCGCGAGCAAGGACGAGATCGTCAAGGCCTACCGGCGCCAGTTGAGCCGCCACCACCCCGACAAACTCAAAGCCAACGGCTTGCCGGACTCCATGATCGAGCACGCCAAACAGCGCACCCAACTCATCATCGAGGCTTACGAGCTCATTCGCGAACGCCGGGGAATATAAGGTTTCGAAGCGTCTGGCGGGGCGCTGTAGGCTTCTGGAAAAACTTTCTGCGCTGTGGGCATACTGCCCGCGCAGAAAGACCTGGGTTTTGCCTCGCGGCAAAACCCGTCGGCGCTGCGCGCCGGCCCCTGTTTTTCAAGCCCCCCGAACGGCCCTCTTCCGCCCACGTCCGCGCCAAATCAGGCAGTGACGGTTCGGGCCGCCCATTCTTCGATCACGACTTGTATGGCCTTCACGCCATCTGTTAGTGCCGCCGGTCCCGGCTGCAAAATAATCGGCGACTTGATCTCCCTTACAAACCCATCGCGCACCGCCGGTACCTCCGACCATCCTGGCCGCGCCACCACCTCGTGCGGCTGAAACTTCTTCCCACACCACGACCCCAGAATGATATCCGGCGCCCTTCTCACGACCTCGGTCGGATCCGCGATGATGCGGTTCTTACCCAACGCCTGCACCGCGAGCTCGGGAAAACAATCCTCCCCGCCCGCCAGCTCGATGAGCTCGGACACCCAACGGATGCCCGAGATCTGCGGCTCATCCCACTCTTCGAAATACACCTTCGGCCGCCGCGGAAGTGCCGTCGCTCGCTCGCGCACTAGCGCCAACCCCGCCGTGAGTTGCCGGATGAGGTCGTGCGTCTTCGCCTCACAACCGACCATCCCGCCCAACGTGCGGATCATCCTGAGGATGTCTTCGATACTGCGGTGATTGAAAACATGCACCTCGATGCCCGCGCGCACGAGCGAGGCCGCGATGTCAGCCTGGAGGTCCGAGAAGCCGAGCACCAGATCCGGCTGCAGCGCCACGATGCGATCGATCTTCGCGCTGGTGAACGCCGAGACGCGGGGTTTTTCCTTGCGGGCGCGCGGCGGCCGCACGGTAAAGCCCGAGATCCCCACAATGCGCCAGTCCTCGCCCAGCAGGTACAAGGTCTCGGTGGTTTCCTCGGTGAGACAGACGATTCGCTGCGGAAATCCGGAGGGTATGGTCATCATGCTACTCTGCTGCAATGTTGGCGCGCATCTGGGCCTTCCTCGACTGGTGCTTCTTCGGGCCGGCCTCGACCCGGCAGACCGCTTTCGGGCTCTTTCTGCGCATTCTTCGCTACCCTTATGCGGTGATCCGCGACCTGTCGCGCGGCGACATCAACCTGCGTGCGATGGGGCTCGTCTACACCTCGCTGCTCTCCATCATTCCCCTGATCGCCTTCGCGTTCGCCGTTCTCAAGATCTTCGGCGCGCGGCATGACCTCCAGCCGATTGTGTACGAATTCTTCCGACCGATGGGAGGGGACAGCGCCGCGGATATCTCGAAGCGCGTGGTGGAATTCGCGCAGCGCGTCAGCACAAGCGTGGCGGGATTCGTGGGCCTTACCCTTCTGGCCTACACTCTGTTCGGCACCATCAAAAAGGTCGAGGACAGTTTCAACTTCGTCTGGCACGTGGACCACCCCCGTAGTCTGGCACGCCGCGTCGCTGAATATCTCATCCTCCTGATATTGGGACCCCTGCTCCTGGTGGGCTTCATCGGTCTCACACACTCAGCGCTCGATAGCGCCGCTGTACAAGAGGTCGCCCGATCACGCGTACTGCGTCACGTCGCGATCGCCGTCGCTCCGTACCTCATGGTCACGGCGTTTTTCACGGGCATGTACATGCTCATTCCCAACACGCGCGTGCACTGGCGGCCTGCCCTCATAGGCGCCGTAGTTGCGGGCGTGCTCTGGGCCGCTGTTGGCAAGGCATTTACAGAGTTTGTGGTCTATTCCACGCGATTGCAGCTCATCTATGCGGGCTTCGCATTCATCGTCGCCGCCCTGCTATGGACGTATTTCGGGTGGCTGATTTTGCTCGCCGGGGCGCAGTTGTCGTTCTACATCCAGAATCCCACGTACCTGCGAGTGGGGCTACGGGAGCTACGACTCTCTAGCGTTGAGACGGAGCAACTCGCGTTGCGGCTGATGTACTTCGTCGCTCGAGCGCAGATCAGAGGCGAGAAGAGTTGGACAGTGAGCGGGCTGGGCGAGGAACTCGGTCTGCCCGGCAAGACCATGGCTCGCCTGGTTACAACGCTCGAGGAAGCCGATCTTGTGCGCGTCACCGTCGAGGACGAGTTAGCCCTCGCACGAGCAGTCGAAGAAATCACCGTCTGCGAGATCCTCGATGCCGCACGCAACCCACGCAGCGGGCAACTCATCCCTCGGAACGTAACAATTCCGTCGGTGGATCGCGTGATAGCGGCCATTGAAGAAGCGCGCCGCGAACGCTGCGGCAAACTGACGCTGAGCGACCTGGCGAAAGAAGAGCCTCGCACCGACGAGCGCTCGGCAGAAGAGGAGCCGCGCCCCTCCCTCACCCTGGCGGCGCCGCGCGACTAAGGCATTCGAAATCCGCTCGATCGCCCAGGTCGACCCTCGGCGCCCGCCGCTCAATCCCCCGCGATCGTCATCTCGCCAATCAGCACAGACCCCGTCCGTACCGTGCCACGCAAATCAACATCACTTCCCACGGCAACGATGTCGCGGAACATCTGCTTTAGATTTCCCGCGATGGTGATCTCGTGCACGGGATACGTCACCACGCCATTCTCAACCCAGAAGCCGCTCGCGCCGCGCGAGTAGTCTCCCGTAACGCCGTTCACACCCTGCCCCATTAACTCCGTCACCAAGAGACCGGTATGCATTCGTGTCAGGAAGCTCTGCGTGTCCAACGCCCTGCCAGGCGTCGCCACAATCAGGTTGTGAACACCACCAGCGTTGCCGGTGCTCTTGAGACCGAGGCGACGCGCGGAGTAACTGCCCAGCACATAGCCGTCGAGAACGCCGTCACGGATGAGATCGCGGTCTTTCGTCGCGGCGCCTTCATCGTCGAAGGGATTGCTGGCGAGCCCCTTGAGAATGTGGGGCCGCTCCTGAATCTGCAGGAATTCTGGAAACACCTGTGTCCCCGCTGCCTCGAGCAGGAAAGACGCCTTACGGTATTGAGCCGCGCCGCGAATCGCCGCGGCGAAGTGCTTGATCAACCCCCGCGCCATGTCAGGTGTAAAGGCGATCGGTGCTTTGCGCGTCGACAGTTTGCGTGAGCCGAGCCGCGCTACCGCACGCTGCCCCGCGATCCGGCCAATGGCATCGGCCTCTTCCAGGTCGGCAGGATCGCGAGCCGTGGTGTACCAATAGTCTCGTTGCATCTCGTCGCCCTGTTGGGCGATGAGAGAACAACTTACCGAGTGGCTCGTGCTCGAAACGCCGGCGAGAAATCCGAGCGAGTTGCCGTAGACGCCGCTATGGCGCTGACTGTTGAGCGAGCCACCCTCGGAATTCGTGATACGCGGATCCACTTCCAGTCCGGCAGCCTCACAGCGTCGCGCCAATTCGATCGCCCGTTCGGGTGTCACGTCCCAGGGATGATCGAGATCGAGGTCGGGGATGTCCCGCGCGAGAGACTCCGGCTCGATGAGCCCGGCGTACGGATCCTCCGCCGTGTAGCGTGCGATAGCGCAAGCCTTCTCGACAGTCTGGCGCACCGCGTTCTGACTAAGGTCTGCTGTGCTCGCGGAGCCCTTGCGCTTACCGAAGTACACTGTGACCCCAAGACCCCGGTCACGCTGGTATTCGATCGTGTCGACCTCGCCCAGGCGTACAGTCACGCTGAGCCCCTTGCTCACATTGGCGTCGGCTTCACACTGCGACGCGCCCTGCCGCTTGGCTTCGTCGAGCACGAAACTCACCACTTCCTGGAGTTGCGGTATTCCCTTGGTGTCGGCCGCCGCTTCTTGCTGCATTACATCCGCTTGAATCGAATAAGAGTAGGGCAGAATTGTACCAGTCGCGGACTAGGAGCAGGCTCCGGTCCCGCGTCAATGCTCGAAGACTTTTCCGGAACATTCACAAGTGACCTCAGAACCACCTAAAAAACCCTCAAATGACGACTCCGAATATGACGGGCCGAGCAAGAGCTCCCGCAAGCGCGCCGCTCACGCGGCCCAGGATCTTGGAGCGGAGCTGATCCGCATGCGCGACAGTGAGCTCGCTTCGCTGAATCTCCCGGAGAGCCTGGTCGACGCGGTCCACGAAGCGCGCCGCATTACGGCCCGTGGCGGTCTAGCCCGGCAAAGGCAGTACATCGGCAAGCTCATGCGCGATGTGGACCCGGAGCCGATCCGCGCGTTTCTCGCCTCACGAAACTCGGTCAATGCCCGGGACGCCGAGCGCTTCAAGCGCGTCGAGGCCTGGCGGGAGCGTTTGATTCTCGAGGGCGCACCCGCCCTGGAGGATCTCATGCGCTGGCGGCCGGGACTGGATCGCGACGAATGGGCCCGCCGAATCAGCGCGGCCAAGGAAGAGCGCGCGCGCACGGCTGCGACAGGAACCGCCAGCCGTGAGCTGTTTCGCGCGTTGCGCGCATTGCTCGACAGCGACACCACCGCCGCCGAAACCGAGAGTGAATAGCGTAGTACGTTATTCACGTACAGCCAGCTACAATGAGTCGATGAAACCGCTAGTCGGCATCATCATGGGTTCGTCTTCCGACTGGGAGACGATGCAGTCCGCCGCCGAGATGTTGGACAAGCTCGCTGTCCCGCACGAAGTGCGGGTCGTGTCCGCTCATCGCACACCCGATCTGCTCTTCGAATACGCCTCGAGCGCGCGCTCGCGCGGGCTCGAAGTCATCATCGCGGGCGCCGGTGGAGCGGCCCATCTTCCCGGTATGGCCGCGGCAAAAACCAGCCTCCCCGTCCTCGGCGTACCGGTGCAGTCAAAAGCCCTCAACGGCCTCGACTCACTGCTCTCCATCGTGCAGATGCCCGCCGGAATTCCGGTGGCAACCTTCGCCATCGGCTCCTCCGGCGCGGCGAATGCGGCCCTGTGCGCCGCGGCGATCCTGGGCAACAAGCACCCCGCCATTGCGACGGCGCTCGATGCTTTCCGCGAGCAGCAAACCGCCAGCGTCCTCAGCAAACCTGATCCGCGCACACCGTCCCGTATATGACCGTCGGCATTCTGGGCGCCGGCCAGTTGGGCCGAATGCTCGCTTTGGCGGGCTATCCTCTGGGTCTGGACTTCCTGTTCCTGGACCCCGCCGAAGGCGCTCCCGCCAACCGCATCGCCCCGGTTTTGCAAGGCTCCTTCACTGATCGCAAGCTGCTTGGCCAACTAGCCCGCGGCACGGAAGTCGCCACCATCGACTGGGAGAACGTGCCCCTCGACTCGCTGCACGCCCTCGCGGAAGCGGGCGCACGGGTCGCCCCGCCCATTCCCGCCGTTGCAACTGCGCAAGATCGCGTCAGTGAGAAGCGCTTGTTCGAGCGACTCGACATTCCAACCACCCGTTGGAAAGCTGTCGGCTCTCATGCGCAACTCCAGCGTGCTGTGCAGGAAATCGGCCTTCCGGGCGTCATCAAAACACGCCGTCTCGGTTACGACGGCAAGGGCCAGGCGGTCGTCAAAACACGCGACGATGTCGCGCGCGCGTGGCGGGAGATGGGCGCCGTCGGGCTCATCTACGAGGAATGGATCCCCTTCGACTGCGAGGTGTCCATCATCGGCGCTCGCAGCCGGCGCGGTGAAATCGCCGTCTACCCCTTGAACGGTAACGTCCATTCCGGGGGAATCCTGCGTCTGACACGCGCGCCCTATGGATTACCTCGTTGGCAACGGTTGGCCGCCCGGTACCTCGAAAGCGTACTGACGCACTTCCACTACACCGGCGTCCTGACCATTGAATTCTTTGTCCGCGGCGGGCGACTCATTGCCAACGAAATGGCGCCCCGGGTGCACAACTCGGGCCACTGGACCCTCGAGGGCGCGGTCACCAGCCAATTCGAGAACCACCTGAGGGCCATTCTGAACCTGCCCCTGGGCTCGACCCGCCCGACCGGCCACAGCGCCATGCTCAACCTCATCGGCAGCATGCCGCCCCGGGGCACCGTGCTGGGCTGGGAGGGCGTGCATCTCCACGAATATGACAAAGAACCCCGCCCGGGCCGCAAAATAGGGCACTGTACGGTGGTCGAGCCCACGCGGCCGCGGCGCGACCGTCGGGCACGGCAATTGCTTTCGGAGTTGGCCCCCGGGATACGCATCCCTTAATATCACTCTAATGTCAGGCTCGGCGCTCGAGTCACACCATGCGGCTCCTGCTCATACACTGATGTACCTCGAACCCTTCAAACTCAAAGAACTGCCGTTTCGCCTCAGTCCGGACCCGCAGTTCCTGTACCTGTCGAAACAGCACGCCCGCGCCAAGGCGTACATGGAGTCGACCATCTGGTTCACCGACGGCTTCGTGGTGATCACGGGCGAGATCGGTTCCGGCAAGACGACCCTGATCGAATCCTTCCTCAAGGAGGTTCAGACCGACGTCGTCGTCGCCCAGATCAACCAGACACAGGTCTCGGCCATCGACTTCCTCCAGGCCGTCCTGGTGCAGTTCGGTTTCTCGCCCTTCAAGATGAAGAAGGCCGAGCTCATCGCGACCATCAACAACTTCCTGATCGAGCAGTACGCCGCGGGCCGCAAGGTACTGCTCATTGTCGACGAGGCACAGAACCTCTCGATGCGCGTGCTCGAAGAGATCCGCCTCCTCTCCGGTGTCGAGACGACCAAGGAGAAGGTGCTGCGAATCATTCTCGCCGGTCAGCCGGAGCTCAACGAGAAGCTCGATGCGCCCGAACTGGTGCAGCTCACGCAGCGCATCCGCCTGCGCTTCCACCTGACCACGCTCTCGCAACCCGAGATGCGCGCCTATATCCAACACCGCCTCGAAGTTGCGGGCGCCGGCGACCGACAGATTTTTGCCGAGGATACCTACGCCGACATCTTCCGTTATACGGGCGGAGTGCCTCGGCTCGTCAACACCCTGTGCGACACGAGCATGATGGCGGCCTACACCGCCAGTCACGACACTGTTACCGAAGATGACATCAAGGAAGCGGTGGAGGAGTTGCAGTGGGTAGAGTACGCCGCGCGGCCCCACCATAACCTCGAAGTCCTGCCGGAGTTCTCACCGCAACGGGCCGCGCAGGCCGATGCGGCGCAGCCCGTCCTCGGCCGCATGCTCGTGGCGACGGACGGACGCACCGTGCAGGAAATCACACTGAATGTTGGACGGATCATCGTCGGCCGTACTCCGGACAACGACCTGCAGGTCGATAGCCGTTTCGTGAGCCGCCACCACTGTCAGATCGTGACCACACCCAACTCGTGTGTCATCGAAGATCTGAACAGCACGAACGGCATCTACGTAAAATCCAAGCGCGTACGGCGCCACTATCTGAACGACGGGGACGTGGTGGTGCTCGGCAAACATGAGCTCATCTATGTTGACGAGCGCCTCGCGAAGACCCGCAGCACGATGACCGACACCGTGCCGGGACTACAGGCGCTGCAGGCCGCGCACGCCATCGAAGGTGTGGAGACCGAAGGAATGATCAAGGGCGGTGTGGAGCCGGTCGCGAAGTAGTCGCTTCGAGCCCCAGGCTCCTGGCTCGAAGGCGAAACTCAAGCGTCGGTGTTTTCTTTTTCCGGCGGCGCCGCGAGGCTCAGCGCATCGGGATGACCATACTGCGAGCGCAGCTCGCGATAGTCCCGTCGCCGCAGCAGGATCACGACCCCCCCGAGTACCGCGGCAATACCGGCGAAGCCCACGATGAGACTCAACACGCCGGACGGCAAAAAATAGCTGCCCACGCATGCTGCGATGCCGCACGCCATGTAAAACCACGGCAGGCCTTCGTAGACGGGATGGGAGAAGCGCTTTGAGGAAGAGGGCTCCATGACGAGCCATCCTACGCTCTCACGGGTCCTAGCGGAACCTTTAGCCGCACCGGGTGGGGAAGCGACGGGTAGGGCCCTGTGACCGCCTCGAGGAGTGGCCGGGCCGCGCTACGGGAATCGCAGCGCGGCCCGCAAAAAGCTCAGCGGCTGCCTTTACCCAGCAGCTTTTCGAAGAAGCGGTCGAGCAGCGACGGCTTCATGGCCTCGACGCCGAAATCGGCTTTCGATTTGCCACCGCGTTTGACTTCGGTGACCAGATCCTGGGGCAGATTGAGTTGCGGCAACTCGGTCGTAACGGCGCTGTCGGCGTGCATCGTACTGTCCTTCCTCGAAGTGGGCGAATCGTTGGCAGCAAAGTACGGACCCACGGCGCCGGCTGGCGTGCAGGATTTCACAGACTCGTGATGGGGCCGCTCCGCGTCGCCGATCTCAGACACAATGCTCGCTCGCTAATTGAATTATGTCCGCGGTCTGACAGGACGAACGGCTGCAAGTTCGGTCAGTGCACCACCGGGGAGCGCGAGCTGTGTGATTTCGATGCAAGGGTTGCGCGTCCTTGCGCACGTTGTGAGCATTCTTGCTCAACCCTTGCGTACATCATGACGACATCGCAGTGCTCAATACGAGCCTCCATTCGCGCTGTCTTCACTCAGAAATACAAAAGCAATTCTTTTTGCGAGTGCCTTTGTGCAGAAATAGCGTTTACCGCGGCTGCAGATCCGCTCAACCGGTGCCGCCCACCGTCAAGCCTTCGATCTTCAGCGTGGGCTGTCCAACGCCAACAGGAACACTCTGCCCTTCCTTGCCGCACGTTCCTACGCCGTCGTCGAGCCGCAGGTCGTTCCCGACCATGGCGACCCGTGTTAGGACATCGGGACCGTTGCCGATGAGCGTCGCACCCTTGATGGGAGCGCCCAGCTTGCCGTTCTCGATTGCATAGGCCTCGCTCGCCGAAAAAACGAACTTCCCGGAGGTGATGTCGACCTGGCCACCGCCGAAGTTGACAGCGTAGATACCGTTCTTCACCGAGCTGATGATCTCCTGAGGATCGTGCGGACCGGGCCGCATGTAGGTGTTCGTCATGCGCGGCAATGTCATGTGAGCGAACGACTCGCGCCGCCCGTTGCCGGTCGCGGCAACACCCATGAGCCCGGAGTTGAGGCGGTCCTGCATATAGCCGCGCAGAATGCCGTTCTCGATCAACATCGTGCACTGGGTCGGCGTGCCTTCATCGTCAATGTTGAGTGAGCCGCGCCGTTGCGAGAGGGTGCCGTCGTCGACGACCGTGCATTCCGGAGCCGCCACGCGCTCACCGATACGGTTGGCGAACGCCGAAGTGCCCTTGCGATTGAAGTCTCCCTCCAGACCGTGACCGATCGCCTCGTGCAGCAGGATCCCGGGCCAACCGGGCCCTAACACCACTGTCATCGGACCCGCGGGCGCGGGTACCGCCTCGAGATTCACCAGCCCCTGCCGAACCGCTTCGCGCGCCAGTTCGAGCGGCTTGTCGTCCGCCACCAGGTCCGCCAGCGAGTAACGGCCACCCATACCGGCGTAGCCCTGCTCACGACGGCCGTTCTGCTCGACGAGCACCGAAACATTGAAGCGCACCAGTGGCCGCACATCGGCGGCAAGCTGACCCTCGCTGGTGGCAATGAGCACAACGTCGTGTACCGCGGTAACACTCGCCGTCACGTGCACAACACGTGGATCCAGGCGACGCGCCTCGCGATCCACTCGCTCGAGCCACGCAACTTTATCTTCCGTTGACAACGCAGCGTTGGGATCCGCAGGCAGATAGAGCTGGTGGCCCGCCTGGGGAGTCCACGCTTTCACCCGCCGCTCGCCACCCTGGACGGCGATTGCGCGCGCGGCACGTGAAGCTTCCTCGAGGGCCGGCAACACGATTTCGTCGGAATACGCGAATCCGGTTTTCTCGCCCGAGAGCGCCCGTACTCCCACACCCTGCTCGATGCTGGCGCTGCCGTCCTTCACGATACCGTCCTCGAGCGACCATGACTCCTGGTGCGCGAGTTGGAAATAGAGGTCGGCGAAATCCACGGAATGCGCCATGACTTCGCCGAACACGCGATCGAGGCGGCCGTCATCCAGGCCGCTGGGGCGCAGAATCAGGTCGCGGGCGATTTCCAACGAGTCGGCGGCCAACGGGTCGGCAGCGGCCGTATTCTGCGGCTGTAATTCTTTCATCAGTGACTCTTGCTCAGGAGTGGGTTGCCGCGAAAACGCGGTGTTGAAGGGCCGGGAAGTGACTGCGAACTTCCGCTTGGGCGCCGAGATCGATTTCGGCGACCACGCTGCCCCGACCACGCGGCAGCCGCTGCAGAACGCGGCCCCAATGGTCGATGATCATGCTGTCACCGTAAGTCTCGCGCCCACTCGGATGAAAGCCCGACTGGGCGGGCGCGATGACGTAACAAAGGTTCTCGATGGCGCGCGCACGGAGAAGTGTTTCCCAGTGAGCCCGCCCAGTAGGACCGGTGAATGCCGAAGGGATCGTCAGAATCTGCGCCCCCGAGGCGCTCAAGAAGCGAAACAGCTCGGGAAAACGCATGTCGTAGCACACGGAGAGGCCAAGCTTCCCAGCAGGGGTGTCAACCAGCACGGCCTTCGACCCGGGCGCGACGTGCGCGGACTCCCGATAGCGCCCCGAGCCGCCCGACTCGACCCCGGCACGACCCGGGATATCCACGTCGAAAAGGTGGATCTTGTCGTAGCGGGCAGTGCGCTTGCCGTCTGGGCCATAGACCAGGGAGGCGGCGGCGACGCGGCCATCGGCGGCTTCCGCCCGCAGGGGCATCGTACCGCCTACAATCGTCATACGCAGCCGTAGAGCGGTGCTAGCGAGAAAGTCCTGTATGGGACCGCGCCCCTCACTTTCCGCCACACCGCGCTTATCGGCGTCTTTCAAGCCCATGAACGGGAAGTTCTCGGGCAGTACGGCCAGACTCGCACCGCGAGCGCCGGCGTCCTCGAGAAGGCCACGAGCCTGCTCGAGATTCTCGGTCACGTCCGGCCCGGACGTCATTTGTATCGCAGCGACTTTCATGGGACCTGGGGCCACCTCAATCCGTGGCTACCACTATGGGGTCGGCCCACGAGCCCTGCAAATGGAGCGACGCCCGGGAGCCCTCTTCACCCCGCGCGCCGGCGAATATTTCTCGAAGCGAAAGCCATGCCGCGGCCACACGCGGTGTCGGTCCCAGGCGGCGCACCGCGGCAGGCAAGCGGCCCTCGCCACGAAGAATCCAGACTTGCTGATCGTAGTCGCGCGCCACGAGACCGGTGCGACCCCGCATCAGAATTTCCGCATCACCGTCGAGGTGGAGGTTGGACGTGGTGGCTTCACCGCCGCTCAACTCGAAGTCGCCTTCGAGTCGGGAGAAGCGCAGCGCGTGCGAGTCGACGGCCTGATCAATGCCGCTCATGAGCGCTGGCACCAGCAACAGCGCGAACGGCGTGCCCTCGGCGTCGGGATCCCGAGCAGTCCGCGTCATGCCGTCTTCGAGGCGTAAGTTGAGTCGGCCCGCAAGGGTCGCCAACGCCGGCTGGTCCGCGCCGACCCGCCATTCCAGGTCGCCCTCGACGGTAGCCTTGGCCGCGGTCAAATCGGGCCGGAAGCCAAAGTCCGCCAGGGTCGCCGCGGCGTTGGTACTGTCGAGGTTGAACTTCAGGCGACAGGCCGTGCTCTGGCAGTGCACGGTGGCATTCACTTCCTGCGTCCTGTCGATCATACGTAGATCGGTTATGTCCACGGCATTTCCGCCGGACTCGATGGTCGCCGACGCGCTGCCGAGCGAGTGTCCTTCCCACACGATGTCATCGACGGACAACTCCGTCGCCGGCCCCAGCGCCGCGATGAGTTCCGCGCTCGCTGCGAACGCGCCGCCATCGGGCACATTGAGTCTGGCGAAGTGAAACTGTGCGGGATGGCTGGAATTCGTGACCGCGGGCCAATGCGCCGTTCCAGTGATGTCGGCGGCAACGAGTTGGAGATCAGCGCCCGCCTCGGTCCTCTCGGCCAACACCCGCACATCGGCGTAGCCGCGGCCGGCAACGAGCATCTCACCCGCAACCAGATCCGCGCGAATCGGCGCTGCCGCGGGCTCGTCCCTGAGTTGCTGCCAGGCGGCCACATACGCGGGTAGATCGAGGCGGCCCAATCGACCTTCGACCAACACAACCGGCTCGCGGGGCAACACGGCGGCAGCACTGCCGAACTGCACGTTGCCGCGCTCGACCCGCCAGGTCGCGTCGTCGTGTCCTGTCAACGCAAGCACGCCCCGCAGCCTGTCGCCCAGACTCAACCGCAACTGCGCCTCATCCGCGGTCCCCTGCGCCTCCACATGCAGCGGCACGGCAGTGGCCGCACCCTTCATGAGCGGCTCAGGAAGATGACTCACAACCCCAACAAGGCTCGAGTCAGCCCTGACACGCCAGTGGGCCGGACGCGAGTCATTGCCCGCAAGGTAAGCAAGCTCCCCGCTCCACTCAGCATTGCCCGCCGGCGCCAACGTCTCGTCGATGACGGTGCCCGCAGTGGCGGCGCGCGCAAGGTGCCGCGCATTCATCACCCCGTGACCCTGAATTGACAGCACCAAGGCTCCGCGCTCGCGGCGCTCACCGACATTCAACGTAACCGGACCGCCAAGCCACGTGCCCACGAGCGTGGAACGCCGCAGATACCCCGAGTCAAATACGAGAGTACCGCGCAGCGCGTCCATCGGCGGCATTCCAGCGACAGCCTCGAGCCGTGCACCTTCCAATACGGCGATAACGTGCGCTTGAATGTCGGACGCAGTCGCAGTTGAAGCGTCTACGCCCGGTGGCAGTGCGAGATTGAAGTCCAGCGATGCGGCGCCGCGCATCTCGATGTTCTGCACACGGGGCGCGTACTGCTGCAGCTTCGGATGCGAACGCATCCAGGCGATAGCGTCCTCAATGGCACCAGACACATGTCCAGTGATATGAGCGATCCGCTCGCCGCGAACATCCCAATCCGCTTTGGTGGCACTCAGCTCGAACGATCCAGCCTGCCCCTTTTCGATGTACGCGTGTATGCGCGGACCACGCCAATCGATGCGCGCATCAACACCGTGTGCGTCGGGCCATAGCGCGCCACCCGACAGCACGGCATCCCGCAATAACAACGACCCTGTAAAGCCGGTGTCCGGCAACGTCGCAGCGAAAGGCCCGCGCAACTCGATCTGGGCTCGATCGATACGCCCGGCGGTGAGCTGCGAGAATGTTGCGCCAAAAGCCTGTGCCATACTTGCACCGGCGAGCTTTTCCAACAGCGTGACGTCGGCGCCGGTCAACTCGGCATGCGCGTTGATTTCCGGCACGGCAGCGACGAATACGCCACCGCCGGCCAGCGAGCCTCCGCCATACAGCGAGCCGTCGCCGGACAGCGATCCCTCGACTCTCAGACGAGTTCCCCCGTGTTGTAATTCGAGCTTCTCGGTCGCGATGCGCCACGCGCCACCGGCGCGACCGATCTGCAGTCGCGCGTCGACACGCACGTCGTCGAGTGGATATTGCGGCGCCTGCGCCAGCTCGAGTCGCGCGGTACGCGTCTTCAGTTCGGCGACTTGCTCGACCTCGTCACCGGAGATCTCCCCAGCAAGCCCAGTCAGTGTGAAGCCGCGCCCGGGAGGCGCAATAGACACGTCCACGAGACGCGCGGCGGTTTGCAATCGCTGCCCGGACGGGCGCGCGCCATTCCAGTCGAACGTGACATTGCGAACCGTTCCGCCTAACTCCACGCCCGACAGGTCTAACTGTGGCGCGAACCAACGCGCCAGCGCAGCGACGGTTTGCAGGGGTGCCTGCTCCAGGTTACCGCGGACCCACTCTCCGGCAGGCGCGGCGTCGAGGCTGAGGCTTGCCGGCGGCGCGCGACCCGCGCTGTTTCCCAACTCCAGCGAATCGACGCGTAACCGCCAGCCCGGATCCCGTTGCGCCAGTCGCCACTCCCCACGGACGTGATCGAGGCTGACCAACACGCGCCCCGGCTCGCCGGGAGCCGCGAACTCGAGGCCTCCGGCAGTGACTTTGCCGCTCGCCTTACTGACCCGCCCGCTCGCAAAGTCGACATTCAACGTGAGATCACCGCTGCCCGCTCGCGGCAGATAGCGATCGGCGCCCGGTACCGCGGCGAGTAGCTCACGCCAGCCGGAAAACACGAGCCGCCGCCCCTCGAAGCGCACCGTTCCGCTCAAGCCTGCGGGTCGCTCCAGGTCACCGTCGAGACGCAGCACCAGGCGTGCCGTACGTCCCAGCCGCTCCGGCAGAAAGACGAGGCCGTAGCCACTCCACGAGCTCAACTCCGACCGACGTAACGACGCCCGTCGAATTTGCAGCACTAGCGGATTCGCGGAACCGCCGGGATCGGCCAGCCGCAAGGTGCCGCCTTCAAGATCAACACGCCCGCCCTGCCAGCCTTCGAGGAGTCGCACCCCATCGGCAACAGGCGCGACGTCAGACGCATTTCTATCGCGCGCCGAGCCACGCGTAGACGCGCCATCGCCCCTCCGCGCCGCACCGTCGGCGCTCGACGCTCCGCCTTCCCGTCTCGCACGGCCGGCTGCCAGAGTCTCAGCCGGCGCACGCGCCGCACCCCGACTCAAATCAATGTCGGCCGCCACCAACGTGATCCGGGCAGCCTCGAGCTGCCCGCTGCGCAGCGTCTGCCACACATCAAATCCAACCACGAGCTCCGGCGCCCGCAGCACGGCCGAGCGCCCCGGCTCTCCCAGCTCTACGCGCCGGAAAACCGCCTCCGGCCCATACCAGCCCCAGCGCAAGCCGAGCTCATCGAAGCGAATATCGAGACCGGTCTGCGCGCGGACCAACCGCTCGAGCGCAGCACGATGCTGCGGTACCCGGGCTACCGCCAACTCATACGCAAGCAGAACGATACAGAAGAGCGCCACGACACCGGCCGCGACCAGGGCGGCCACTCTCAGGCCCTGCCGCGGGGGCGCCTGGACCACCGCTCGCGGCGGCGTGGGCTCGGTCTCGACCGTGGAAAGCATCAAGCGCTCTCGTGCTTCTCTGCCGGCGCGCAGCGCCGCTAAATGTAGCGGGTCGCTTCGACCCGCAGGAAAGTTGGGCGTAGCCCTAGATCAGAACGACGTCGTATTGATCGACGCCGTATAGCCCCTCTACCTGAAGACGGATAGGACGTCCGACCTGTGCCTCGAGCTCTGCCAGCGTGGTGGACTCCTCATCGAGCAGCCGGTCCACGACGTCCTGTTGGGCGAGTATCAGCAGCTCCCGGCTGGCGAACTGCCGGCTTTGTCGCACAATCTCGCGAAAGATCTCGTTGCACACCGTTTCCGGAGTTTTGACGAAGCCCCGTCCCTCGCAAGTTGGACACGGGGCGCAGAGCAGATGTTCCAGGCTCTCACGCGTGCGCTTGCGCGTCATCTCGACGAGCCCGAGCGGCGAGAGACTCACGATGTGAGTCTGCGCCCGATCCCCGGCGAGCGCGCGCTCGAGTGCCGCAAGCACCTGCCGGCGATGCGACTCATCGTGCATGTCGATGAAATCAATAATGATGATGCCGCCGAGATTGCGCAGCCGCAGCTGCCGCGCGATGGCCACGGCCGCCTCGAGGTTAGTGCGGAAGATGGTTTCCTCGAGATTGCGGTGCCCGACATACGCGCCGGTGTTCACATCGATGGTGGTCATGGATTCGGTCTGGTCGATCACCAGGTGTCCACCGGATTTCAGCGTGACCTTGCGATCGAGCGCCTTGCCAATCTCCTCCTCGATCCCATGGAGATCGAAAATCGGGCGCGGGCCGGCGTATAGCTCGATCCGGGTGGCCGCATCCGGCATGAACGCCGCCGCGAAGGCAACCATGTCGGCATGCTCGCGCGACGAGTCGACCAGCACCCGGCTCACTCCACGAGCGAGCTCGTCGCGCAAAACACGCAGGGCGAGCGGAAGGTCCTCGTGGACGATCTCGCCCGGCTCCGTCTGCACTGCGCGCATCCGCACGTGGTGCCAGAGCTTATCGAGGTAAGCCATGTCCTCTTGAAGACTCTCGATCGACACACCCTGCGCGGCCGTGCGCAGGATGTAACCGCCAGTTGCTCCAGGGGCCAACAACCCCAGGATCGCGTTCTTCAATCTCTGTCGCTCGGCCTCATCGTCGATCCGGGTGGAGACACCGATGCCGTCGCCCCGTGGCATGTAGACGAGATAACGGGACGGCAGAGCGACGAATGTCGTGAGGCGCGCGCCCTTGGTGCCGATCGGATCCTTGATCACCTGCACGAGGATGTCGTCGCCTTGGTTGACGAGGCGGCGAATGTCCTCGACCTGAGAGAGAGCGGTGGGTGCCATGCCCACGACAGTATCGTCCGTCTGCGTGTTGGCGATGTCGGCAGCGTGCAGGAATGCCGTGCGGTCGAGTCCGATATCCACGAAGGCGGCCTGCATGCCGGGAAGAACACGAGAGACACGTCCCTTGTACAGGTTGCTCACGAGCCCGCGGCGGCTCGTGCGCTCGATGTAGATCTCCTGCACGACGCCGTTCTCGGTAACTGCGGCGCGTGTTTCGCGTGGCGCAACGTTGACCAGAATCTCTATACTCAAATAACGTGCTCCGACCAGAACCCGGCTGCGGATGTCGCAACACTCGACAGCGCGTCGTTGCCGCACGCGCCGTCCCCTCTATCAACGCTAGCGTTTCTCCCAGTAAGGTACACCGGCGGCGCGCAACAGCCCGGCGGTTTCGAACAACGGCAAACCCATCACGCCTGAATAACTCCCGCTCAGTGACTCTATAAACACGGCGGCGGCACCCTGAACAGCGTATCCACCCGCCTTGTCGTGTGGCTCGCCCGTCTCCCAGTACTCCGCGCACTCCTGCGACGAGAGATCACGAAAACGTACAGTGCTCACACTCAACTGCACAGCCACCCCGCGCGCATCCGCAAGCGCGACGGCCGTGAGGACTGCGTGTGTCCGACCGGACAATCGGCCGAGCATTGCGAGCCCGTCTTGGCGATCCCGCGGCTTCCCATAAATGACATCGTCGAGCACGACAGTGGTGTCGGCCGCTAAAACCGGTAGGCTCTCGCCCCGTTCCCGAACCGTAAGCGCTTTCTGCCGCGCCATTCGTAGCACGTAATCGCGCGGCATCTCGCCGATCTGAGCTGTCTCGTCGATATCGGCGCCGACGACGATATGGGGCACTCCGATCTGGGCAAGCAGCTCGCGCCGCCGCGGTGACACGGAAGCCAGGCAGATCAGGGGTGAGCGGGAATTCATCGAGCCCATCAGTCCCGATGATACGGATGATTGGCCAACACGCCATGCGCCCGGTAGAGCTGCTCGGCCAGCACGACCCGCACGAGCGCGTGGGGGAACGTCAATCGGGACAGCGACCACTTGAGATCGCTTCGGGCCACCACCTCGGGCACGAAACCGTCGGGTCCTCCGACAAGAAAGGCGAGATCACGGCCGTCCTGCATGCGACTCCCCAGCCAGCCGGCCAGCTCGCGCGTGGTCATTTCGGAACCGCGCTCATCGAGCGCGACCACGTAGTCGTCCTTGCGGAGTGCGGCGAGGAGTTTCTGCCCCTCAGCCTGCATAGCCTTCTGCGGGGGTTGGCCGGCGCTGCGCGGGCCGGGCTCGATCTCCACCAGCGTGACTTTGAGCCCGGAGCCGAGTCGCGTTATGTAATCTTCGTAAGCCTCGCGCACCCACTTCGGCATGCGCGAGCCCACGGCGATCAGGCGCACGCGCATCGCGCTGGTCCCTGCGGATCAGGTTGCGGGACGCTGCCGACGCGCCGCGGGACGGCGGGCCGGGGAACTGCGACTACGCGATTTGGCCACTTTGGAGCCGGATGAGGGCGAGGGAACAGCTTTGGGCCCCGGCTTGGTCTCGTCCGCGGATGGCTCGTGGGCTTCGCCCGCATCCCACAGGCTTTCGAGCCCATAGAACTCACGGACTCGCGGGAGCATGACGTGAACGAGGATGTCCGTGAGGTCCACGAGCACCCATTCGCCGTCGCGCGCGCCTTCGGTGCCCAGAGGTCGGTATCCCGCCTCCTTGGCCTTACGTGCCACATTGTCAGCGATGGAGCGGACGTGGCGGTCGGAGTTGCCGGATGCGATGACCATCGTATCCGCAATGTCTGTCAGCCCTCGTACATCCAGCACCTTGACGTTGACTGCCTTCATGTCGTCAAGCGCAGCCGTGACGGTTTCCTGCAACGGCGAGACGCGCTCCTTGGAGCGGCGCGAGCTAGTACGGGTGGTCATGTGGTTAAGTGATTTCTCCTGGGCGGATTGCATGCTTAAAAACGGTCTCAACGTGGCTTGGGAGCATAGCACCTCGTCTCCCGGATGATCTGTCGGACTGCGTCGGGAACGAGATATCGCGGGTCCCGGCCGGCGATGATCAGCTGCCGCAGCTCGGTCGAGGAGATCTCGAGCTGGGTGTTCGCGTGAATGTAGACGCGGCCGGCCGTTTTTTCGTGGAGATCACGGATGGTACCGGTGCCATGGTCGACCATGACTGCTCCCAGGGGGCCCATAGTCGGGGCCTTCCAGCCCGGACGAGTGGCCACGACCACGTGCGCGAGTTCCAGGATCTCGCGCCAGCGATGCCAGTTCGGCAGGCCCAGGAAAGCGTCCATGCCAAGGAGCAAGCACAGGGAGCGCTGCGGAAACTCAGCGCGCAACTCGATGAGTGTATCCACGGAATAGGACACACCACTGCGGCGGACCTCGCGATCGTCGACCACGAACGCGGGCTGGTCCGCGACGGCCGCTCTGACCATCTGCAGCCGTAAATCGGCACTCGCATACGGCGGTTCCCGATGCGGCGGGCTGCCCGTGGGCATGATCCGCACTTCCGTAAGGTGCAGTTCCTGCCACAGCTCGAACGCCGTGCGCAGGTGCCCGTTATGGATAGGATCGAATTCGCCGCCAAAAACACCAATAGGTTGCATCGACGCTGCCTGTGTAACTGGGCGCTATTTCAGCACGGTTTGCGGCAGGCGTAGCGGCGATCGACCGCAGATGTCCGCTGCCAGAAGGGCGATCTCGTCCCATGCATTTCCCGCCAGCCGCCCCTTCACCATGCGATCGGCGCGGCCGGCGCGCACCGTCAATGCCGGGAAAGGCAACCGCCCCGCGCGCCGCAGCCCCTTGTCGAGCGCGGCTGACTGCCGCTGCCAGGTGCGGGGTTTGCCGCCACCGGCGTTGGCCAGTCCGTTCCACAGATCGCGCATCGCTTTCGTCAGCGCCCACAACACGAGTGTTGGCTCCGTGCCTTCACCGCGCAGCCCCGCGATCATCCGCAAAGCGCGCTCCGCATCGCCGGCGAGCACGGCCTCTCCGAGTTGGAATACGTCGAACCGCGCACTGTCCGTGACACTGGCCAGAATCGTGTCCGCCGTCACTCGTCCGTCCACCGCCAGCAATGTTAGTTTCTCGAGCTCCTGGTGAGCCGCGAGGAGGTTTCCCTCGGTGCGCTCCGCCAGGAGCTCCAGCGCCTCATCCGTCGCGTCGAGCTTCAGGCGCCGGCTGCGGCCGCGTAACCAACCCACGAACCGATCGATGTCGATCGGCCAGACCTGCACCCAGGCGCCGTTCGCCTCAACCGCCCGCACCCAGTCCGCGCTCTGCGCGTCCCGATCCAGACGCGGCGTCAGAATCAGGAACACGGTGTCGGGATCCTTCGTCTCGAGCAGGCCCACCAGCGCCTTGTTGCCGGAGACGCCCGGCTTCCCGCTCGGCAGGCGGATCTCCACCACCCGTCGCGAGCCAAACAATGACATGTTGCCCGCGGAGGCACGCACGTCATCCCAATCGGAGCCGCGTTCGAGAAAGTGCGCTTCGCGTTCGGTAAATCCGGTCGCGCGCGCCCGCGCGCGCACGGCGTCGGCGGCCTCGCCGGTCAACAATGGCTCGTCGCCGGATACGAGGTAGACGGGCAACAGGTGTTGCTCGAGATGAGTCGCCAGAGAGTCGGGATTGAGCTTCACGGGAATACCAAACGCGGTGCAACCAACCAGGTGACGGCGAGACCACCGTCCCATTTGTTTAACATTACGGGTGCTTTAACCAGCCATATAGTATCGCGCAAGTTGCCCCCCGGCCGCTCACAGGCTACGCTTATTCGTCCCTTGACAGGTAGCTCCCCCCTTGAGCACGCGTCTCCTCCGTATTCGTCTGGTCGCGTTTGTCGCGGCCATAACGCTGATCGTAGCGCTGGGTGCCTTTTCGGCGCACGGCTTCGGTGAG
>DATBCZ010000115.1:0-4239 GCA_036270175.1 Steroidobacteraceae bacterium
GAAGTGCAGAAGAACAACGCCGCCGTCGACCAGTTGCAGACCATAGCCGACCGCTTCAACGAGCAGGTTCGCCTCTATAAGGCCAAGAACGACCCGAACGCCAGCAGCAGCGACAGCAGTAAGAAAAAGAAGTAGCGCCAGCCCCGTGCTGACCCCGGCCCAGGCTGAAGAGCTGATCGGGCAGCACCTCCAGTGTCTGCCCATCGAGTCTCTGCCTCTCGCGCAATGCGCGGGCGCGGTGCTGCGCGAAAACATCTACGCCGAGCGCGATGCGCCGCCTTTCGACCGTGTGTCGATGGACGGCATCGCGCTCGACAGTGGCGCCGTGAGCGGCGGCGTACGCCGTCTGCACATCCAGGCGACGCAGGCCGCGGGCGATTCACCACTGGTGCTGGGGTCACGCACGGCCTGCATCGAAGTAATGACCGGCGCGGTACTTCCGACGGGATGTGACAGCGTCGTTCCCGTAGAAGAGATCGCCATACATGACGGCCACGCCGAGCTCGCGCATGGCGTATCTGTCGAGCCTGGGCAGAACGTTCACCGACGCGGCACAGATACGCGTCAGGGAGCCCTCTTAGTCACCGCTGGCGTACGGCTACGCGCTCCTGAAATAGCGATAGCCGCGGGCGCCGGAATGCCGCGAATCCGCGTGAGCAGTCAGCCGATGCTCGCGGTGATCTCCACCGGTAATGAACTCGTCGAACCCGGAGAACCCGTCCTTCCACACCAGGTTCGACGCTCCAACGCCTACTCCATTGTCACGGAACTCAGGGCACAGGGTTTCCAACGCGTCGCTGACGACCACATCGTCGACGACCTCACCGAGCTCAAGAGTCGGCTCAAGTTTCACCTCGAGACCCATGACGTACTCGTCCTAAGCGGCGGCGTATCCATGGGGAAATTCGACCTCGTGCCCAAGGCACTGGATGAGCTCGGCGTCAGGCCTGTTTTCCATAAGGTTGCACAGCGACCCGGCAAACCAATGTGGTTCGGCGTCGCGAGCTCGGGCGCCGCTGTGTTTGCGCTGCCGGGCAACCCCGTTTCCACCCTGGTCTGCCTGCGGCGCTACGTCGTTCCGGCATTGTTCGCCAGCTTGGGGCAAGCCCCGCTGCCCCCTCCTGAAAAGATGGCTCTCGGCGCTCCGGTGACGGTTTCGGTACCGCTTACCTTCTTCATGCCGGTCCGGGTTGAGCTGGACGATTGGGGCCGGCCCTGGGCTGTACCGCAGCCGACCAACGGTTCGGGCGACTTCACCGCGCTCGCGGGATCGGACGGATTCGTGGAGCTTCCGCCGGGTCCGAATACCTACGCCAAGGGTTTCATTGCCCGTCTCTACCGCTGGTAATTGACCCCGCACCCATCAGCCCCCACTAAGAGACATGGTAATCACCCGCTTCGGGTGGTAATACCTTGATTCATAATGACCACTACTGAAGTCGTCGTTCCGTTCAGCTCCCGCTCCTCCCCTCGCGACACGCTGGGAAGACCCCTCCGGGACCTCCGCATCTCGGTCATGGACCGGTGCAACTTCCGTTGCCAGTATTGCATGCCCCGGGAGACCTTCCACGATAAATATCGCTTCCTGGGATCGAAGGAGCGGTTGTCGTTCGAGGAGATCGTCCGGTTAACCCGACTGTTCGCGCAGCTGGGCGTGCGCAAGCTGCGGCTGACCGGGGGTGAGCCGCTGCTGCGCGCGAATCTCGCGGACCTGATTGGTGATCTGACGGCGGTCCCCGGCATCGAGGATATCGCCCTGACGACCAACGGTGTGTTGTTGGCGAAGTATGCTGCCGAGCTCAAGGCAGCGGGCCTGAAACGCATCACCGTGAGCCTGGACAGCCTGGATCCCCAGGTGTTCGCCAGGATGAGCGGCGGGTTCGATGGCGTAGCCGACGTGCTGGACGGAATCGAGCATGCCCAGAGGGCGGGCCTGGAGCCCATCAAAATCAACGCAGTCATTCAACGCGGCGTCAACGACCATACCGCCGTGGGCCTCGTGGAGCGATTCCGCGGCACAGGTGTGATCGTGCGTTTCATTGAATACATGGATGTGGGTAACCGCAACGCCTGGCGCGAGGATCTCGTGGTGCCATCGAAGGAGTTGGCGGCGCGAATCGCGGAGCGTTGGCCTCTGGAGCCTCTCGAGCGCGGGTACCGCGGCGAGGTGGCCGCGCGCTACGGATTCACGGACGGCAGGGGCGAAGTTGGTTTCATCTCCTCGGTGACACAGCCATTCTGCGGCGACTGCTCGCGGGCGCGGCTCTCGTCGGACGGCGTGATCTACACCTGCCTGTTCGCCACTCACGGCACGAGCCTTCGCGAGTCTCTGCGCGCTGGGGCCAGTGACGAGCAGCTCCTCGAGATCATGCGCAACACCTGGCTGCAGCGCTCTGACCAGTACAGCGAGCAGCGCGCGGTTCTGCGCAAGGAACACGGCGAGGAGCGCAAGGTCGAAATGTTCTACATCGGTGGTTGATGTCGCGCTCAGGCCTTACACATCTCGATAGCGGGAATCGCCCCACCATGGTCGACGTGGGCGCGAAAGAAGTGACCCATCGGGTCGCCGTAGCAGAGGCGCGCGTTCGATTGCCGCGAGCGGCAGCTCTAGCGCTGCGCAAAAGTGGACACCGCACCAAAAAAGGTCCGGTATTCGACACAGCCATTGTGGCGGGGGTCATGGCAGCGAAGCGTACCCACGAGTTGATCCCTTTCTGTCATCCCCTCGGACTCGACAACTGCAAGGTCGAGATCGAGGACAAGCGTGGGGGTGAGATCGTCATCCGGTGCCAGGTATCCATCCACCATCGCACGGGCGTCGAGATGGAGGCGCTGACAGGCGCGAGCATTGCGGCTCTCACGATCTATGACATGTGCAAGGCGCTTTCGCACGACATCGAGATCACGGGAGTCCGGCTGTTGGAAAAGACAGGTGGCAAGCGGGATTTCAAGCGATGAGCGGCAAAGCGACCCCACCCGTTTACGGATTGGTGCTCGCCGGCGGCAAGAGCACCCGCATGCAACGTGATAAGGCGACGCTGAGCTACCGGGACGGCAAAACGCAGTTGGAATCGGCGATGCAACTCGTTGGATCGCATGCCGAGCGGACGTTCGTGTCGGTGCGCCCGGGGCAGAATGACCCTGTCAGAGCTCGCTTCGAGCAGATTGTCGATACGCGGGAAGGTCTCGGCCCGATCGCGGGCATTCAGGCGGCACAGGCACGTTATCCCGACGCGGCATGGCTGGTGGTGGCTTGCGATCTGCCGTTCATTGACAATGGCACCCTCGAGTACCTGCTGGCGGAGCGCGACCCGGCGCGACAGGCGACTGCGTTTCGCTCCGGCCATTTCGGCCACCCCAAACACAACGGCTTGCCGGAGCCACTCTGTGCGATTTACGAGCCGGCCAGCCGCGAACCCATTCTGGCGCACATCGCCGGCGGGAAGGATTGCCCGCGCAAATTTCTGATCAACGCCGACACGAAGCTTCTCGATCAACCCAACCCGCGCGCGCTCGACAACGTCAACACGCCGGAGGAGTATGGTTCGGCCATGGCCAGTTTGAATGTCACCGCGCCCGCCACACGCAAGCGAATCAAGGTGCAGTACTACGCACTGCTGCGTGAGCAGGCCGGGCGAAGCGAGGAAGTCCTGGATACTACTGCGCGCACGCCGCGCGAGTTGTACGAGGAGCTGAAGGCTCGCCACCCATTTTCGCTCGCCCCGGAGATGCTGCGTGTAGCGGTAAACGCCGAATTCGGAGAGTGGACCCATGCGCTGGCGGATGGTGATTCGGTCGTATTCATTCCGCCGGTCGCGGGCGGCTGAAGTAGCGAGTGAGCTCAATGGCTAAGTTTCGCTTTAGTCGCACTGCCATCGATGTAACCTCCGTGCGCGCCGAGCTCGCCGATCCTGCGTGCGGCGGCTACACGTCGTTCGAGGGTCTCGTACGCAATCACAACGAAGGTTTGAGCGTTCGACACCTGGAGTACGAAGCGTTCGAGCCGCTCGCGGTGAAGGAAGGCGAACGCATCATTGCTGAGGCCATCGAGCGCTTTGGCATCGAGCACGCGGCGTGCGTCCATCGCATCGGCGACCTCGCCATCGGGGACATGGCTGTTTATGTTGGTGCTAGTGCGCGACACCGGGACGAAGCATTCCGCGCCTGCCGCTACATCATCGATGAGGTCAAGCATCGTGTGCCCATCTGGAAGAAGGAGCACTACGAGAATGGCGACTC
>DATBCZ010000116.1:0-3325 GCA_036270175.1 Steroidobacteraceae bacterium
CATGTCGAACACGATGATCCGGCGCGGAATTTGCGCTTCCAGGGCAGTGAGGAACTCACCCATGCGGGGGGAGCCCAGCAGCTCCGAGGAGTTCTCCACCGAGGAGGCGTTCGGGATGACCGCGAGCCGCTTGACACCGATGTCGTAGATGATCTGGTCGAGCTCCACCTGGCCTGACAGGTAGTCCGTCAGGCCGTGCTCGTAGCTCATACCGAGGTAGTTACCCAACTGCGGCCGCTGCAGATCCAGGTCGACCAGAAACACGGATGTGTTGACATCCTGCGCCAGGGCCAGCGCCAGATTGACCGAGGTGAGGCTCTTACCCTCGCCGGCCATCGTGCCGGTGACGCCGAGCGTGAACCAGTTGTTCGCCGCCAGCCGGTGTAGAACACGCGTGCGCAGAATTTTGTACGCCCTGGAGATACCGACGTCCGGAACCCGGAGCAGTACGCGGTTTCGCTCCATCGCCTGTGGGTCGACCGGTGCCGGCCGGTACTGCACCGGAACGAAGTTCTCCGGCAACGGTGGCGGCGCGGCGGGTGGCTGCCGCCCGATCCGGGAGGTGGGCAGCACAGACCCCGGCATAGCGGCCGTGCGCTCGTGCGCCGAGCGGCGCATGACTTCTTCAATCAAGCTCATGAGAATTGATACCTCATCGCACGGTCAGTAAAAATTGCGGACGGTCACGACGATCGCCGTACTGGCGACCACGACGCACGCTGTCAGAGTCGCCATTCGCCAGCGCGCCCTGCGAGCACTGACGGCATCCTGGATCTCTGGAATCACGCCCAGAGGTGACAGGTCCAACACACGACGCACATCCCGGCTCCCACGAACGGTCTGGTCCACGCTCTCGGCGACCACAACGGCCGTCAGGGAGAGCAGGATCGCAAGCATCACGCCTATGGCCGCAATCGCGGTCCGCTTCGGCTTCGCGGGTTTAGCCGGCACCGACGGCGCCTGCACGAGACTGAGCTCGTCGCTGCGGCCACTGGTGATGGCGGCACTCGTCAGCTCCGAATCCATCATGCTCTTGTTGATCTCGTCGTACTTGGCGTGGGCGACCTCCAGGTCACGGGTGAGCGTCTTGTATTCACGCTCGGTTTGAGGCGTCTGCTCGACGCGTCGTTCCATTACATCGAGCTTCGTTCGCAGCTCACCGGCGCGGCGATCGAGGCCCGCGATCTGCGTGTCCATCGCGTTGATCTGAGTCTTGAGCTGTACTACCGCAGGGCTTCCCACAACGTTGCCCGCGTTGACCTCGCCGGAGCCAATGCGGGTCTGGAGGGTCTTGATCTGCCTCTCGATCCGCTTCACGTCAGGATGATCCTCGCTGTAGCGCTGCCGGGCCTGGGCGAGAATCTGTTTCTGCGCCTGCAACTGCGCGGACAGCGACAAGCTGTCGATTGCGCCACCGCCAGCCTTGATGGCGTCGATCTGACGACGCAAGGCAATCATGTCGGGATGGTTCTCGTCGTAAGTCGAGAGTTTCTTGCTGTACTCGGCCTGCAACTGCTGCAGCATGCCCTCATCCGTCCCGGCGTTACGCGCCTGCACGAGCTGCTGCTCCAGGAAGATCTTGTCCTGACGCAAGGCGCGCTGCTGCTGACCTATATCGTCAAGGTCTCGCTGCGTGCGGTCCAGAAGGTTCAGGTTCAGGTCCGTGAGCTCGGGCAGATTGCCGAAGTTCTTCGCCTTGAAGACCGCGAGCTTGGACTCGAGCTCGGCGATCTCCTTGCGGTACTGGTCAGCCTGCACGTTGTAGAACTGGGCCGCGGCCTTGGCGCGGACCAGCAGGTTACCGCGGCTCACCAACAGAAACTGATTTGTCAGCCACGCGGAGACTTTCTGGGCGATCTCCGGATTGCGACTGCCATACTGCACGGTAAACGCCGAAATGATCTCGCGCTCACGGCTGCTGTCGGGATCGAGCACCGGCATCTTGACCGTCTCGACTCGCGTCTTGCGATTGACGTCCTTCATCGCGTCCTCGAGAGTCGCGTCGACCGGCGCCGCTTCCGGTACATCCTTGATGAGCTTCGTCAGACTTGGCGGGCTCATCACCGATTCAGACAGGCTGGCCACGTACTGATCCATGTACGACTTTTCGCGGCTGGCCCTCTCCTTGTCGGTCGGCAATTGCCCGGACACGGTCGCGTCCGAGAACGTGATGAGCCCCGTGGAGACATAGACGTCCGGGAGCCCTAGGGCGAGTGCCGCCGCGATCGCAAGAATCGGCAAGCCGATCGACACGAGCAACACGCGCCGTCGCTTGATGGCGGCAATGTAATCGGAAAAGTCCGGAGTGTTTAGCGTCTCGCTCATTGGGGCCTGTCCAGTGGAAGTTTGTTGTAGTCGATGAGCGGCTTGTAGCGGCTCGGAGGCTGCCAGATGACCGAGATCGCTATGCCGTTGGAGGCCGCATAGGGCTCCCCCTGAAAGCGCTGCCAGGTGTAGTCGTACTCGGTAGACAGCCGATAGTTCGTCGTTAGCTGATACTGGAGAGCCACGCTCGCGGCGGCGTAGTCACTGCCCTGTACACCGAGAATGCTCTGGCTCGCGCCGCGCACGCGGACCCCACGAGCAGCAACCACAGCGTACAAACGAGGCCGTAGCGCACGGAGGATCCGGAAACGCAGCTCGTCGTGTTCGACGACTGCACCGGCGGCACTCGGCGATAGGTCACGGACGCCGTCCAGGATGTATTGCGAGAGCTGGTACGTCCAGACGACTCCGGCACCGCCTACTGCCAGCGTCTTGTTAATGACGCCGTCAACCGCGGTGTTGGCATGAACTTCGTTCAACCCGACACGCACGTAGGTCTGTATGGTGTCGGTGGGCTTTGTGTCCCACTGCCCTTCCACGCCATAGCGCTGGGTGTTGGTCGACGAACTCCGCACCTGGCCCGCGTCGGCTCCAGTTCCCAGGTTCGTGACCTGGTCGGGCATGAACTCCGCAAAGATTGCACGGAATACGATGTCCTGGCGCTGCGTAAGGTCGTACTGGAGACCGGCGCTGCCATAAAAGTCCTTGAAGCCCACCTGTACGTATTGCGCCTGCTGTTGTGCGGTAAGCCCGTTGCCAGCCAGGTTGTTGGTGAAGTTAGCGTTCTCGAATACTCCATTGAGCTGGAGGTGATAGCGCGGCGTGAAGTCATAGGTCATCTTCGGAGCGATCTGCTCCAACTGCCGCCGGTTGTGGATGCTGACGCGGCCCGTCGCCTCACCGACCACCTGGCCCAGGTTGACTCCTGGAAAGTCCGCGGCCAACAGCTCGGACGAGATGACGGTCTCGTTGGCATAGCTCGCGGTTCCGCTGTACGTGG
>DATBCZ010000117.1:0-4542 GCA_036270175.1 Steroidobacteraceae bacterium
TTGCGCGAGTGGGGTCACCTGCACATGTGCATGCTGGAGGAGCTCGAATCCTTCGCGCTCCACGAAACAGATATCGATGCTTTGGTGGTGAGCGAAGCTCGAATCATGCTCGCGCAACTGTTTGTCGATTGCATGGTTGAGAGCGCGTCGAGTCACGCCGCCCTCGACAGAGCCGAGGCAGCGGGGCGGTTGCGAGAACTGGAACGCGTGCTCGAGCAACTGCGGTCCGTGGAGCGCGAGCGAACCGAACTTTGGCGGGAGGCGGCACACGACCTGCGCGGCAACGTGGGAGCGGTGAAGCTCGCGGCGAACGCTCTCGGGCATGCCGTCGCGACCCCGGAGTTGCCGGCGTTCGTGAGTCTCGTGCGTAGGAGCGCCGACTCGTTGGATACGCTTCTGAATGACCTCATTGAGCTCGCGCGCCTCGAGGCCGGTCGCGAGCAGCGTAACGTGGCCCGCTTCAACGCCAGTACCGAGATTTCCGAGCTTTGCGACTCGTTGCAGCCTCTGGCCGCGAGCCGCAAGCTGTTTCTGAAATTTGACGCGCCGGTGGCGCTGGTCGTCGACGGCGACGCAGTGAAGGTGCGGCGTATCGCGCAGAATCTCATTCTCAACGCGCTCAAGTACACCGAGAGGGGAGGCGTGGTGGTGTCTTGCGCGGATGTTGTTACAGGCGAGGTAGCTCGCTGGGCTTTGACAGTGGGAGACACGGGAGTTGGGCTCGATGCGAGCACGATGGCGCCTCTTGCGCAGGCATTGAGCACCGCGACGAAAGAGGCTCACGCGATTGCCCGTGAGTCAGCGGTCCCTACCTTGCCTTCCGCTTCCGTGCCCGTACGAACCGCTTCCGAGCAGCCGAGTGAAGGCGTCGGGTTGTCCATCGTCAAGCGGCTTTGCGAGCTCCTCGATGCGAGCATGGAGCTCGAAACCAAGCCCGGTAGTGGAACCACGTTCCGCATTATCTTCCCACGGCAGTATTCCGCGTAGAATCGCCGGCCTCCGCGGCCGTTGCCGCGCAGGAGACCGCATGCGCTCGCGCTGGATCATGTTCGCCTCTTTCTTCGGCACTGTTGCTCTGGCCACCACGGGGCAAGTGCCACCCCTTTCCTATCCCGCCGCCACTCCCGGTGATGTCAGCTCGGACTATCACGGTGTGAAGGTGCCCGACCCGTATCGCTGGATGGAGGATATCGACTCGCCGGCGACCCGCTCCTGGGTCGAGGCGGAAGACAAGCTGAGTCGCGGTTACCTGGAGATGCTGCCGGGGCGCGCCGACATTGCCGCGCGCCTGAAGCAGATCTGGAATTTCGAGCGCTGGGGAGCGCCGACGCGTCACGGCCGCTATTGGTACTACACGCACAACGACGGGTTGCAGAATCAGGCGGTGATCTTCGTGACCACCGATCCCGGTGCGCCCGGTCACGTCCTCCTCGATCCCAACACGCTGTCGAAGGATGGAACGGTGGCGTTGCGTGAGACCGCAGTGAGCGATGACGGACGGTTGTTCGCCTACGCGCTGTCGGACGCCGGCTCGGACTGGCAGATCTGGCATGTACGTAATGTTGATACCGGCACGGACCTTCCGGATGAGATCCACTGGTCGAAAGCGGGCAGTGGGAGCTGGCGGAAGGATGGCTCGGGCTTCTACTACACGTCTTATGATGCGCCCAAGGATGGCGATGCGCTGAAGGCCGCGAACCAGTTTCAGAAGTTATATTTTCACAAGTTGGGCACGCCGCAGGCGCAGGACTCGCTCGTCTACACGCGCACGGATGATCCTGAGTGGTTCGTGGGCGGATCGGTCACGGACGACGGGCGTTACCTGGTGATCCAGGCGAATCACGGCGACGAGGTGCAGAACACGCTGCTGGTGCAGGAGCTCGCCCGTGCCGGTACGGGTGGTGCCGCAGCGGCGGCCATTGTCCCGGTCATTCCCAAACCGACCGCGGTATACAACTTCATCGGCAATGTCGGGTCGACGCTCTATGTTATGACCGACGACGGAGCGCCGCGGTACAAGATCGTGGCGATTGAGCTTGCGCAGCCCGATCCGGCGCATTGGCGGACCGTCGTTGCCGAAAGCGCCGACACGTTGGATTCGGTAAGCCTGGTGGGCGGCCAACTCGTTGCCGGGTATCTGCACGATGCCCATAGCGCAGTGCGCCGTTACACTCCGGCGGGGAAGCTGCTCGGTGAAGTGAAACTCGCCGGTCTCGGCGAGGCGGCCGGATTTATGGGCCGTATCCAGGATCGCCAGACCTTCTACTCTTACAGCAGCTTTACCACGCCGCCGAGCGTGTATCGGCTCGATCTGGCGAGCGGCGCGAGCACCCTGTGGAAGACGCCGCAGCTGGCGGGATTCGATCCCGAGCACTACGAGACGCACCAGGTGTTCTATTCGAGCAAGGACGGCACGCGGGTGCCGCTCTATATCGTCGCCCGCAAAGGCACGCAGCTCGACGGCAACAATCCGACGATTCTCTACGGTTACGGCGGATTCAACATTTCGATGGAGCCGGGATTCTCGGCGGGCATCGCGGGCTGGCTCGAATTGGGCGGTGTTTACGCCATGCCGAACCTGCGCGGCGGCGGTGAGTTTGGTCGGGAGTGGCACGAAGGGGGCATGAAAACCCACAAGCAGAACGTGTTCGACGATTTTATCGGCGCAGCCGAATATCTCATCGCGCAACGCTGGACGAGTCCCCAGCACCTGGCCATCCGGGGCGGCTCGAATGGCGGGTTGCTGGTGGGTGCCACCGAGGAGCAACGGCCGGAACTGTTTGCCGCCGCGGTCCCTCAGGTGGGTGTCATGGACATGCTGCGGTTCCGCGAGTTTACGGTAGGGAAGGGCTGGGAGTCGGATTACGGCTCCGTGGACAACCCGGCCGAGTTCAAAGCGATGCTTGCGTACTCGCCACTACAGAACGTGAAGGCCGGGGTGAACTATCCGGCGACGTTGGTGACCACCGGAGATCATGACGACCGGGTGTATCCCGCGCATAGTTTCAAGTTCACCGCCGCCATGCAGCGGGCCGACCCGAGCGGGAGGCCGATTTTGCTGCGCGTCGAGACGCGCGCGGGGCATGGGTCCGGCAAGCCAACGGCCAAGCAGATCGAGGAGACGGCGGATATTTATGCGTTCATTTTGAACGCGGTGAAGTAGGGAGGCGCGGCTGGTAGGCGCGCGGCGGCTTCGCGCGAGGGCGTGGTGGTCAGGTCAGCGGGCGACGGCGCGGGGCTTCTTGCGGGCTGCTACTTCCGGTTCTGCGGTGAGACGCGTCCAAAGGCGCTGCAACTCCATCGCCGGCATGTTGGCTACGGGAAGCGAGACTTGCGCGGTGACGTCGTCGAGGGCTTTGTTGACGTAGAGAACGGCGAGCGCGCTGGCGGTTCGTCCGAATTCCAGCGAGCGGCCCAGGGCGGTGTGTTTGTCCGCGGCCACCGCGGTCGTCTGGTCGTCGAGCGCCGCCAGGATGCGATCTGACAGCCCCCAGCTCGCGGCAATTCGCTTCGCGACTCCCGCGGTCTGCGTGTCCAACAGTGAAGCGATGACCCCCGCATGCGGTTTCAACGAGGGCCGTGCGTCGTACTGATCCAACGCTACACGAAACACCACGATGCCGGCCATTCCCGCCACGAGGCCGAGTAACTGCGCGGCGAACGGATCGGATTTTTCCACGATGGCCGTGTGGGTCACGGTCGCACTCGCGGTCCGGAAGGTGTGTTCCCACGCGATCTCGGGGAACTTCGGGAAGTCGCCGCCGCGAATGTGGAAGATCGGTTGCGCGAGTGCGGCTGCGATGAGCGAGCGGATGCCGTCGTTACCGAGTATGACGACCGCCCGATCGATGCTCTCCACCGCCTGTGCGCTGACCCGGTAGAACGGGCTGTTGGCCATCTTGAGCAGGTTGCCCACCAGGGAGGGGTCTTTCGAGATGATCGTGACGAGCTCACGACGCGAGACCTCTTCGTCATTCATCGCGCGCAGAAGCTGCGGCAACAGACTCGGGCGTCGCGGGGTGTAGCGGTCTTCAGTGGCGGCGTCCTGCAGGACGTCGGCGGTCGCGGAGATGACTTCAGCGTGGTTCGGGGGCCAGGATTCTCCAACCGCGGAGGAGCCCAGCGAGAGCTGGTGCAGTGCAGCGAAGACCTGTGTGGCTGCCAGGGGCTCGACTTCGGGGAGCGGGGCGTCGCCGGCTTCGGCCGTTGGGGCGGAGGCGCCGGGCGTTTTGGCCTGCGCGTGAGCCGCCGTTTTGACCTGGGCGCCCGTGTGCGTCTGGGCGGCGATCGCCGCCGGGTTAGGGAAAATCCACTCACCGGTCTCCGCGAGCGCCGTCTTGCTTGCCGGGCGCGATTTGGGCGCGGGCTTGCGCTGTCCAATGAGGAGCCACACAGGCAGCCCGATCACGACAGTGGCGACGGCCAGAACGGATACCACACCCAACAGCATGCACCGACCCCCCTCGAGGTCTTGCCGAACAGCCGGGACGCTGGTCCCGGTTGGCGAACCCAATAATGTAGCGGCCGCGAACGCGGCGGCTT
>DATBCZ010000118.1:0-12109 GCA_036270175.1 Steroidobacteraceae bacterium
GCTTTCGAAGCCCGCCTGCAGCCAGTTGCGCTGGAAAATCGCCCTGATGTCGAAGTCGTGCACGGCCGGATCGACGTACAGGCCCTGGGGAAGCGTGTGTCCCGTGCGCCGCTCGGCGAATAGCGCTCGCATGGTGTCCCCGCTGGGGATTCCCTCGCTGGCCGCTCGGTTGTCCGTGGTGCTCATGCCTCAATAACCCTCAGCCGGTAAATCTGTCTGGGCGGCCCCATTGTAGCCGGCACTACGACGATACCCGCCGTCGCACGGCCGCGACTTCGCTTAATTGCACGATTTGCTAGGAGTTTGGCCACGAAGCTGGGTGCTAAACTCGAAAGATGCCTAGATCGTGTTCGGTCCTGTATGTGGCGTGTCTTGCTGCGGCCGTGGTCAACGGGGGTCCATGCACAGCCGCCGCTGCAGAGCATGCTGAACCTCGTCTCGGTACCCGTACCATCCCTTTGATTCACGCAGGCGGTGCGCGGTTTCGTGACCTCAATCGCGACGGCCTACTCCAGCCTTACGAGGACTGGCGGCTTCCCGCCGCGGCACGCGCGGCGGATCTGCTCTCACGCATGACGCTAGCCGAGAAAGCCGGCGCGATGATGCACGGCACTCCCCCAGCGACCGCAAATGAGCAGTACGATCTGGGTCATGTCAGGGCGGTGATCCTCGAATCGAACGTCACCGCATTCATCACCCGGCTGAGCGTACCCGCCGGGGAGCTCGCGCAGGCAAACAACGAGCTGCAAGGTATTGCCGAACGCGGTCGCCTCGGCATCCCCATTCTCATCAGCACCGATCCACGGAGTCATTTCGACACGGTGGCCGGGGCAAGCGTCGCGGCTAACGGCTTCGCGCAATGGCCGGGCACGTTGGGGCTGGCGAGCATCGGCGACGCCGACCTCGTCAGGCACTTTGCCGACACGGCGCGACGGGAATACCGCTCGGTGGGCATCCATATGGCCCTGTCTCCGCAGGCCGATCTCGCCACGGAGCCTCGTTGGCCGCGTATCAATGGGACTTTCGGCGAGGACCCCGAGTTGGTCAGCCGCATGGTGCAGGCCTATGTGACAGGGTTCCAGCACGGCGCGCAAGGTGTGGCCACGGATGGCGTCGCTACGATCGTCAAGCACTGGGTGGGTTACGGCGCTGCCGCCAACGGCTTCGACGGACACAACTATTATGGACGGTTCGCCAAGTTTGGCTCCGGCCATTTTGAGGAGCACGTTCGGCCATTCGACGCGGCCTTCCAGGTCGGGGTCGCCGGCCTGATGCCGACCTACGACGTGCTGTTGGGAGTCAGCCTCGAAGGGGCGCCGCTCGAGCCCGTAGGAGCTAACTTCAATCGCCAGCTGCTCACCGGGCTGCTGCGCCAGAAGCACGGTTTCACAGGACTCATTCTGTCGGATTGGGCCATCACCCGGGACTGCGATCCCAGTTGCATGACTGGCGTGCCGGCGCAGACCGTCACCGATATCGGCATGCCTTGGGGCGTAGAGAAGCTCTCCCGGCTGGAGCGCTATGCAAAGGCGGTGAATGCCGGCGTTGACCAGTTTGGCGGCGTGACGGATACCGAAATCCTGGTCGCCGCGGTGAAATCCGGGTTGTTGAGCGAAGCTCGCCTCGATGCCTCGGTGTTGCGTGTTCTGGAGCTGAAGTTCCGGCTGGGGTTGTTCGAGAATCCATTTGTGGATCCTAACAAGGCGGCGGCAGTCGTCGGAGCACCGGCTTTCCGGCGGGCGGCCTTGGATGCGCAGCGGCGCTCTCTGGTGTTGTTGCAGAATCAGCGGGACCTGCTACCGCTCGCGAAAGCCTCGCGCAAGGTTTTTGCGCCAGGCGTGTCGGCGCGGTCGCTCGCCGCGCATGGCATGCAGCAGGTCGGGAGTCCGGCGTTGGCCGATGTGGTTATCTTGCGTGTTGGAACGCCTCACGAAGCACTGCATCCGGGATTTTTCTTTGGCAGCCGCCAGCAGGAGGGTTCCCTGGACTTCAAGGTTGACAGCCCCCAGCTCACGGCCATTGCGGAGGCGGGCCGGGCGGGTGTGCCGACCGTCGTCGTGGTGACGCTCGACAGGCCGGCGATCCTGACGCAGTTGAAGGACAAAGTGACCGCACTGGTTGGGGAGTTTGGGGCTAGTGACGATGCCGTGCTCGATGTGCTTACCGGCAAGGCCCGACCGGAGGGGCGGTTGCCGTTTGAGTTGCCCTCCTCCGTGGCGGCGGTCGAAGCGCAGCAGCCGGACGCGCCTCATGACAGCGAGAAGCCGCTCTATCCGATCTTTTTTGGGCTTCGGTACCGGTGAGAGCACGAGGGTTAGGGGCCGGCCTCACTGAGCCGCAGGAGGCCCCCTGATTGAACGTGGGGCGTCGGGAGCGGGTGATCCCGACGGCGGCGACCTCGGGCCATAGCGCGGAATCGGCTTCCCCAACTCGTAAGCGCCCAGATCGGGTGCTTTGCCGGTGAAGTCGTCGGTGATCGTAGGCAACTCGATGCCTGCATCCACCGCGGCGGAACCCGCCCTGAGTCGGAAGTCGAGACTCTCCGGGTCGTAGAGACGTTGTGGATCCGACTTATCCGGAATCCCGACGTTCACGAACGTGTCGAAGTCGAGCAGGACACTGTGTTTGTCCAGACCGGTTGCCGCGCTGAAGTCTGGTAGCGTCTTGAACCGGCGTACTTCCAGAGGATGGGTGTAGTCGAAGGCACTGCCGAACGGCGGCGAATCCCATTCGAAAGCATTGTCCGCGCCGGGGTTCGGCCGGAATCCGTTGTAATCCGAAGTGGAATAGTTGGTGAAGCTGCGGATCGCGAAGACCTGGGGTGACCAACCGTCTGACAGGAACAGATTGTTACGGAAGTGCACGTTGGAGGCGGGTCCGTAATAGCGTATCTGGCCGATGAGGGTGTTCTGGTAGAAGAGTATTCCCGCCGGCGTGTCGACGAACTTCAGGTAGCCACCGGTCGTCGTGCCATACACGAGGTTCTGGTAGAAATACAGCGGGCCGCCGAAGATCGGCTGCGCGCTGAGCGCGCCTCCGGTGGAATCGAAGCAGCGATTCCTGAATACCCGGATGTTGTGGGCACCGCCGTCGGCTTCGATGCAGTTGTCGTCGGTGTTGTAGATGTCGTTGTTGTAGATATCGATCGATACGGGCACCCGATCGCGCAGCTCATCGGGCGTGCCGTCGGGATCGCCGTAGGTGTCGACGTCGATTCCGTCGTGCCAGTTCGCCACATAGTTGTGGGCGACCACGTGCCCCTGCCCGTAGACCTTCACCGCGTACTCGGAGGTGATGAGCGCGGGGTAGCCGGGAAACTTCGACCATACTTCCGGGGTGAACCAGCTCTGCATTTTCCTGGGATCGTGGCGCCCGATGAACACGTTGTCGGCGATATAGAAGTCCTTCGAGCCGGACCAGCCGGCTTCCACGACCCGCCCGATGTCGTAGACGCGACTGTGCTTGAGTGTGAAACCGCTCGAGCCGGCGATCGACTTCATGCCGAGTTTGAAGGCGACCTGGGTGTTGCGAACGGTAATGCCTTCGAAGTAATTGTAATTGCCGCCCATCAGGTTGAAGAGGTTGTCGCAGCCGTCGCCATCGAAGATGACTTCGCCGTCGCCCGCGCCTTTGATCACAATGGGCTTGTCGGGGGTCCCGTTTTGTGTGAGGTAGTAGGTTCCGTCGAACGGCGTGCCGTAGGCGGCGATCGTCTTGTCGAAGCCGCTGTAGACGAAGCGGTTGTCTTTATAGACCCCGGCGTGCACCAGGATGGTGTCACCCGGCTGCACACGTGGCGGCATCTCGCGAGAGTGGTCGGACTGGTCTGAGCCCCGATAGTACGCGGCGAGGAGACCCGTGAACGCCGGCTCCTGCCGGGGGCCCGTGTAATCGAATGGATAGACGTTGTAGACGGCGCCGCCGGCGGCGGGAACGGGTTCCTTGCGGGTGCGCGCGGTGACGTTGTGTTCCTTGAAGCCTTTTACGCCGTCCGGGTCGGACAAAACGAAGCGGGCCTCGTACTCCGTGTCAGGATCGAGGTTTAGAATGCTGCCCGCGAACATGTTGGGGGCGATGTATTTGTTGAAATGCTCGTTACCGCCGTCGCGAGGCAGGCCACCGATGACTGACTCGCGTTGCAGGCGTAGGAGCGGGAGCGCCTTGCGCCAGGAGGGGTCGCCCTTCTTGCGATAGGAGACAGCGACGCTGGCGTTGCGATTGTCGTCGCCTTTGATGCGCCATTCGAAGCCTAGCGATTGGAGGGTTGGGGGTTCGACCCAGAAGTCGCCGGCGGTGGTGGAGGCAGTTGTAGCGGCGACCGCAACGCCGCCGATGAACAACACTGCCAAAGCCTGCGCGAGACGCCTCACGGCACAGGGTGCACGGTCGTGTTGAACAGATACTGGTCGACAAACTCGGTGGTGGCACCGGCCTTCATGCCCTTCACAGGCAGGAGCCGCGCGGAAAGCGGTTTGTGCCACTTCCAGGCTAACGACGCGACGTCGCCGAGGATGCGGGCAATCTGCTCTTCGGAGACATCACCAGGCAGCGGGATGGTATCGAGGCCGGTGCCGCAAACGGCCGAATAGGCCAGAAGATCGTCTATGTTGTAGGTCCCTTCGGCCCAACGTTTCGCGAGTCCCTTGTCTTCCATCACGGGAACCATCAGGCCGGAGTAGCCGATCTGCTTCACAGGCACGGCCTTGACCGCCGTGGTGATGATCAGCGCCGCGGTCATGGTTCCACTCGAGCCAAACTTCGCCCCGGTGTAGGTTTCCATCGCAGTACCGATAGAAACGTCGCCGAGGGGCGCGGGCGTGGGATCCACGCCCATGAAGGCCCAGCCCGTCGCAGCGGCGACCTTCTCGCCGATCGATTCGCCGATCTTGGAATGCACGGTCAGCTGTTTGGTCAGCTCCGCGACCGAGGCGTTGAAATCGCCATGGGTGCGCGCGAAAACCTCTCGCACTACATTGGCGCCTTCGAAACCCAGTGAGAATTGCTTTCCGGCGCCGGTATGGAAGGTACCCGGATAGAAAGGCCCCAGCGGCTTGAGCATCGCGGTGCCAGTGAAGTTGAAATTGCCCTGGCTGTGAACGCTGTGATCGGTTACGTAGCGAATCAGCGCCGCGGTCTCCCGGATGACCTTCCAGTGGATACCGTCGTCGCCGGCCATGATGGCATTGGCATTGATGTTCGGCAGCGTGGAAAGCATTTGCGCCAGCAGGTGCATGGTCTTCGGATCGTCGCTGTCGCGCATCATCGCGGGTCCGACGCTGGGGAGAAAACTCTCTTTCACTGAGAGGTCGTCGAAGGCCTTCAGGAACTTCAGCGCCTCGGCATCGGACTGCCCGCTGACCAGCTCGGCGAGCGGCTGCGTGACAATACGCAGCGTCTCAATCTCATAGCCCTGCTTCTCGAACTCACTTTTAGCCGCCCTGATGACGGCGAGAGTGTCGGCGATCTGTTGCGCGTAGGTGGCACGGTCGAGACGGACGAAGCCCGTGATGGCCCGCACCTTTGGCTTCGTATAGGCCGGCGGCGCCTGCGCCACCGCGGACATTGCGACGATGGCGAGCATCAGCGCGCCGATTGATTTTTGTAATAGACGCTGCATTGTGCCCACTCCCCTATGGTTCTAATCTCCCAATTGAAGCACAGTTCGCAGCACGAAGAGACGACTATCCGTCAGACCCATTTGAGGCATGCGCGAGCAGATTCGTCTCCGCCACGTCGGAGCGAATGTGAGCGACATCCGATTCAAGTCTTGCGATTCGAGCTTCCACGAAATCATCCTCTTTCAGTACCGCCGCCATGGTCGATTCTCCTGATCAAGCTGTGCCGTCCGTTGGAAAGTGGCGTCATTTGAGCGCACGGCGGGAGCGCACTCGCGGTACACGTGGCGGTCAGAACTTTTCTGACCAGGGCCGCAGGTCGAGCTCGTGGGTCCACGCGCTGCGATGTTGGCGATGGAGCATCAGGTACATTCTGGCGATCTCGTCGGGATGTAACAGGCCATCCTCGCCGAAGCGGGCTTCAACACCAGGCATGGCGGTCCTCGCCCGGTCGCCGTCGATGATGCCATCGACAATAACGTGAGCGACATGGATGCCTTGCGGCCCGAATTCGCGGGCGACACTCTGTGCCGTCATCCGCAGGGCCGCCTTGGCCGCGGCGAAGGGTGAGAAGTTGGCGCTACCGCGCAGACTTCCGCTAGCGCCTGTAAAGATGATCGTGCCCGTCCGACGGGCGAGCATGTTTGGCAGCACCGCCTGCGCCAGCAGAAAACCCGCCAAAGCATGAGCGCGCCAGTGCTCTTCGAACACTTCGGAAGTGACTTTGAGGAAGGGCGACGGGCGGTTGCCGCCTGCGTTTTGCACGGCGACTTGCAGAGGACCCAACGATTCGGCGCTGGCGACAAAACGTGCAACGTCGCCGGCGTTAGAAACATCGCCAACCTCGATTTGAGGAGCCTTTCCGACAGCGGCGATACTCTCTGCGGCCTGACGGAGCTTGTCGTGACTGCGTCCCGCGATGACAACCTGGAAGCCGGCCTGGGCGAACACACGCGCCGCCGCAGCACCGAGCCCCCGCGGCGACCCAACACCCAGAATCAGCACACTACCCTGTTGCACGTCAGGCATGGTTTGAGCTCCGGTTAAGAAATGCGTGATGGACTCCTAGCATAACGCCGCTGGATCGACCCGACGCCACTGATGACCGGATGCACTCATGACCGGACGGTGGTGACCGCGGGAACCTGTCAGGCACTCGCGAATGGGGCGCAATAGAATGAAAAGGAGTTCAGAGGGGGCAGTATGAACAGAACAATAGGTTTGAGTGTGAGGCCCTGGTCGCCCGGCCGCTGCATCGCTCAACTTCGCGGGGCGACACTTAGCGCCTTATTGGGCGCCGCACTGATCGGCGCCCCTTTCCTGGCGATCCCGAAGCCAGCGCTCGCAGAAAGACCCGACACTTCCCGGTCCGATCCGGAGCCCGTACCGGCGCCGTCCAGTGCCGCCCAAGGTACCCAGGCCTCTCCCACTCCCATGCGCCCGTCACCCGGCGCCGCGCCGAAGTCCGCCGCCGCGGCAAGCAACCCAACAGCGCCAGGACCAGCCCTCAAGGGTAAGGTCCTCGGCATCGCCTTCGTCGGCCGCATGGTCGCCGACCTCGACAAATCGATCCCCTTCTACGAAACGCTGGGATTCACCCGCGACCCGGGCATCGATTCATGGCGACGGGACGACGCGTTGAACCACCTTTTCGGCATCAAAGGCGCGCGCATGCGCTCAGTGAGACTGACGATCAACAGCAACGTCTCGGGCAAGCCGTTCGCGGTTTACCTGTACGAGTTGCGGGGGATCAAGCGCGCCAACCTCGCTGGCTACACTCCCTGGGAGCCGGGCGCTAGTCACTTCGGCATCGTGGTCCCCGATGCACAGCTCGTATGGTCGCAGTTGAAAGCCAGTGGGATGCTGCGGGCACGCTCGTGGGGCGGCGAGCTCATTCCCTTTCCGGGGCAGACCCAGGGCAGCCTCGCTTATATGACCGACCCTGACGGTCTGGACATCGAGCTCATCAACCAGCGACCGGCAACCCCGGCGCAGGACGGCCGCCCCGCGAGACCGGCAATTCCACCGGGACTCAGTCACGTGGGACTCGTCGTTCTCGACTCCGACAAGGAAACAGCGTTCTACGGCAACCTGCTCGGGGGCCGGCTGGCCGAGACCAGCTCGCCGTGGTTGCAAGGTGACTTCTACGATTCCGCCGTCGGCGGTCACGGCAACATCCTGAGGTTCCATAACGAATCGTTCGCGGAAGCCGCGGACCCCGGGTCCCTCATGCATTTCGAGCTGGTCGAATTCCAGAATCGCAAGAAAGCCGTTGCGGCCTACCACATTTCCGATATCAGTGTCGGCTATGTTGGATTCGAGGTCCAGAACATCGATGCCCTCCTTACACGGGTAAAGGGCGCGGGCGCACAGGTCGTGTCGGATGGCGGAGTGGTAACGCTGCAGGACGGGAGCCGGGCGGCCCTGGTGCGCGATCCGGATGTGGGCGGGTTTATCGAGCTGTTCGAACCTGCGAGTCGCGGGCGGTAAACGCCGCCCGCGACTCCAGGCAGTCCTTACAACCCGGCGCAGATCGCTTTCGTCTCCAGGTAGTTATTGAGCGCGTCGTGTCCCATCTCGCGCCCCCAGCCCGACTGCTTGTAACCTCCGAAGGGCAACGCCGCATCGAAAATGTTGTAGCAGTTGATCCAGACAGTCCCCGCGCGCAGGCGGTTGGCGATCCGGTGAGCCTTGCCAATGTCCCGAGTGTAGATACCCGCCGCGAGGCCGTATGTCGTATCGTTCGCGCGTCTCAACAGGTCCGCGTCGGCATCCTTGAACGGGCTCGCTGTGACGACCGGCCCGAAGATCTCCTCGCGATAGACCTTCATGTCATTCGACGTATCCACTAACACGGTGGGCTCTACGAAGTAGCCCGCGCCTTCCACCTGCCGGCCGCCACACAGCGCCCTGGCCCCTTCGTCAGCGCCAGAGCGGAGGAATCCCGAGACGCGTTCGAGCTGGGTCTGCGAAACGAGCGGCCCCATCTGCGTGCGCGTATCGAGGCCCGGCCCCACGCGGATCCCCTTGGCGAACTCCGTGATGCCCTCGACCACCTTGTCGTAGTGCTTCTGATGCACGAACAAGCGCGACCCGGCGCAGCAGCACTGTCCCTGGTTGAAGAAAATCGCGTTGGCGGCGCCCGGAATCGCGTTATCGAGGTCAGCGTCCTCGAGAATGATGTTGGGTGACTTACCCCCGAGCTCGAGTGTGACTTTCTTCAAATCGTTTGCCGCGGCTTTCACAATGAGCTTGCCGACTTCGGTCGAGCCCGTGAACGCAACCTTGTCCACTTGCGGATGGGCGGCGAGCGGCGCACCGCAAGTCTCGCCGAAACCGGTGAGCACATTCACCACGCCGTCCGGAATGCCCGCCTCCTGACACAACTCGGCGAGCCGCAACCCGGAGAGCGGCGTCTCTTCGGCGACCTTGAGTATGATCGTACAACCGGTCGCGAGCGCCGGTCCGAGCTTCCAAGCCGCCATCAGCAGCGGGAAATTCCACGGGATGATCTGGCCCACCACACCGATCGGCTCCTTACGCGTGTAGGCGTGGTACTCGGCTCCCGGCGTGTAGGGAACCGACAACGAGATGGTGTTGCCTTCGATCTTGGTCGCCCAGCCCGCCATATAGTGGAACAGGTCGGCGGCCAGCGGCACGTCCGCCGCGCGCGCGACCACGATCGGCTTGCCGTTATCGAGCGACTCGAGTTGCGCCAACTCCTCCAGGTTCGCCAGGATGAGATCACCGATCTTCCAGATGATCTTGCCGCGCTCGGACGGCGTCATTCGCGGCCACGGCCCCTCGTCGAACGCCTTCCTGGCCGCGGCCACCGCTGCGTCCACATCCGGTTTCTCGCAAGCTGCAGCCCGGGCGATACGCTGGCCCGTGGCGGGGTTGAACACATCGAAAGTCGCACCGCTCTTGGCGGCAACCCAGCGTCCGTCGATGAGGACTTTGCGGGGCTGAGAGATAAATTGCTGGACTCGTGAATTGAGCGAGATCAGGTCGGCGTTCGCGTTCACTTGGGCGTTCATTGCGGGCTCCATACCGGGAAGGTGTCAGGGGTCACGACGGCGTTGCGCCTGCCGGGCAGGATGTCGAGCAAGGAGCGGACCAAATGCGGCCCGGCTGGCGGGGAACGCGGCTGCCAAAGCCCGTTTGTCCAACCAAATCAGCTAAGTAGGCAGCACGTGAGCATTCGCCGACGGCCGTTCCGAGAGACGGCGGTGCTGCAGCGCGTTCTTAGCCGGCCGGCTCAACTGTCCCGTCTCCGTGGCAGTTGTCCCCGCGACGTTAGCGCCCGCGCCCACGGCCTAATTGCCATGCCCGCACACATGCGCAAAGATGAGGTCGGGGAGAGATGGCTGGCCATTTCGCTGAGGGGGTTTGATGGCCGATCCGACAGTGGTCCGTCATGCGGACCGGGTGCTGCGCGTGGCACATGGCATGGCGCCCGAGGGCGTCACGGCCCTGAGTGAGCCCATAGGTGACTCATGGCGACGTTGTGTCCGCGACTATTCACTCGACCCGGTACGCACCTACTCCCCGGCGGTCATCAGCACCGGAGACCTGCGCGGCCGCCAGGTCCAACATGAGCAACTCATCCAGATCGCCTCCGCCGAAATGGATTCTCTGTACGACCAGATTGCGGGCTCCGGCTACGCGCTGATGTTGACCGATGCCAGCGGCGTCATTCTCTGCGAAAAAATCGACGCCACCCTGAAGAGTTTATTCCGCTCAGCGGGACTGCTCGTCGGCGCCGACTGGAGCGAGTTGCACGAAGGAACCAACGGCATCGGGACATGCATCAGCGTCGACCGGCCCGTGACCGTGCATCGAACCGAGCACTTCCGCGCTCGTCACATCGGACTGTCGTGTTCGGGAGCTCCCATACACGAGCCGTCGGGGTCGCTGCTGGCCGTCCTCGATGCCTCGACCGTGGACGCCCGTGACACGCGCGCCAGTCAGGCGCACACCATGGCACTGGTCAACATGTCAGCGCAGCTCATCGAAAAGTGTATTTTCCTGCAACATCACCACAAAGCCAACATTGTCAGATTCCACGCGAGGCCGGAGCTGGTCAACCTCCTGCACGACGGTTCGCTCGCGCTGGCAATGGATGGGACGGTCATCGCGGCGGACGCGATGGCGGTGCGGCTGCTGGCTGCAAGGGGTAGGCACGACCTCGTCGGACGGACGTTCGATGAGATTTTCGATGTGCGCATCGAGGATCTGCTCGCTCCCGCGTCGCTCGCGCGACAGGCGCTATGGCCGGTGCGGGACGCGAGCCTGGGGCGGCGCTACTTTGCGAGCTTGCATATCGGTGGTTCGCCGCAGAGCCATCCGCAAGCGGTCCAAACGTCGGCTGGCAGCGCACCCGGGTTTGCCTCGACGCGAACTGACTCGACGCGAGTCACCCCGGTACGGGCCACCGCGGCGCAACCCAGGCCGGCAAGCGCTTCGATCGGCACCACCCCCCCACCGCCTGCAACGGCCAAACTCGATGCGCGGTCCGCGTCTGCTGCGCGCACGAATCGCGTTCTCACCTTCGACGAGTTGGCCGGCAACGATGCCAATATGGCGAATCTCGTCCGTAAAGCCTCCCGCGTCGCCGATTCGACGCTGCCTGTTCTGATTCAAGGGCCCACCGGCTCGGGCAAAGAGTGCTTCGCGCGCGCGTTGCACACAGCCAGCCCGAGAGCGTCCCACCCTTTTGTCGCGGTGAATTGCGCGGCTCTCCCGGAAACGTTGATCGAGAGCGAGTTGTTCGGCTACGGGCCGGGCGCCTTCACCGGGGCCAAAAAAGAAGGCCGCAAAGGCAAGATCGTGCAGTCTTCCGGCGGCACGCTGTTCCTCGACGAGATCGGCGATATGCCGCTGCTCTTGCAGACCCGCCTGTTGCGTGTCCTGGAAGAGCAGGAGGTGATCCCGCTGGGAGCGGAAGCCGGCATTCCGGTCGACCTGCGCGTGGTCTGCGCTTCGAATCAGGACCTGCGCGAGTTGCTTGCCGCGGGCGAATTTCGCGAAGATCTCTATTATCGGCTGAACGGCATCATGCTGGAGCTGCCGGCGCTGGCAGCGCGAACCGACAAGGAGGTGTTGATCCGTCGCTTTCTGGCCGAAGAGAGCGGTATGGCAGACGCGGAATCCATCGACGCCGCAGCCCTCGAGCGCCTCACGAAGCACGTCTGGCCGGGCAACATCCGGGAACTGCGCAACGTGATTCGCAGCGCGTTTGCGATTTGTGACCACAAAGTAATTCGGCTGTGCGACCTGCCGGCGCAGTTGGGCCTGGAGGGAAGATTCGGCGCCAGCACCGCTGGCAGTGGACACATAACACCGCCGTCCGACCCCCTGGCGCACGCCGAGCGGGAAACCCTGCTGAGCGCCATCCGCGCCAGTCGCGGCAACCTCTGCAATACGGCAAAGCAACTCGGGATCAGTCGCAACTCCCTATACCGGAAGTTGAAACGACACGGGATCGCTGTCAG
>DATBCZ010000119.1:0-6990 GCA_036270175.1 Steroidobacteraceae bacterium
ATTTCCCGCATCTCCCCCACCCATCGATAAGCCTTCGGCAACATGTCAGGAACCTGGCGACCCAGAGAGTTGAGCAGCCCTGGCAGGCTCTCCGACATCTCCTGGTACAGCGCCTCAGTCGCCCCCGAGCGCGACGCCGCCAGGATCATGGCAGCCGCGATTGCCGCCACCCCCTTGTTGATCCCGGCATACGACATTTTGAGCGCCGAGGCGGCGCCAACCGGCCCGTCGAGCAGCCGCACATCGAGCCCGTACTCCGACAGAGCCTGTACCCGCGAGGCACTCGCACCGCAGGCGTAAAAATGCGGGCTGGCCTGCCCCGGCTGCGGCGCCAATCCGATGATCGACGCGTCGACGAACGGCGCACCAGCCGCTGAGATCACCGCGCCGATCTGCCGCACCGTCTCCGGGCTCACGGCATTGCAATCCACGAACACCGGTTTACGCTCCACCGTCAACAATACCGGCACCATCTGTTGAGCGAATGACAAGGCGTGGGCCGGCGGCAAAATCGACAACACCAACTCTGCGGCGACGAGGCCATCCAATGGCACGTGGGTCATTCCCGCGGCTTCGGCCCGCGCCACGCTCGCAGCCCCGCGCCCCGCCAACGTCGTGAGAACCTTGACCCCGTGCTCGTTCAGCCGCCTCGCAACAGCGGCCCCCATGTTTCCAGCCGAAACAATCGCAACTTCGGGAATCATCGTTCCTCCACTCCCAACAAATGGGTCGTCTTGGGCTTCCCATCCACCTGGAAGCGAAGCACAATCTGCTCCAGGATCCGATCGGCCTTGGTCACCCGCTCGTGCGCGCGCAGATGCTCCAGCCACGAGTCCGTCATGAAAGTCTCGATGAAGCGCCCCTCGATCGCGGGGTCTTCGTACAGCCCCCATTGATACGCGCCGTCCCGCCGGCGCTCCTTTGAATAACGCCCCAGCGCCCGCAAAAACGGCGCCCGATTCTTCGGGTCGATGTGGTACTCCACCGTCACCAGCACCGGACCGCGATCCTCCTCCACCGCATGAGTGGTTATAGGAGTCGCCCAGTGCAGCGAGGGCGAGAAGTCCACACCAGCACCGGTCTGCAACTTCCAACGCCACGTGAGCGGTATCGCCAGCAACCCTCCGACCGCCGCCAATAGCAACGCGGGCGACACGCCGGCGAGCGTGCCTACTTCGCCCCAGAAGACGCTACCGGCGCTCATGGAGCCGAAGAACACCGTCACGAACACCGCCAACCCGCGGCCCCGCACCCAGTCGGGCAGGGCGAGCTGCGCGGAAACATTGAGGACCGAGAGCGATGCGATCCACGACATGCCCGCAATCAAACTGGCTGTCACCGTGACGGAGGACGTTCGCGACAATCCGAATGACACGGTCGCCACCGCGGTCCCGATCGTGCCCGCGGCGAGCAGACCATCTGGACCCAGTCGCGCCTTGAGCCGCGGCAGCGCGAACGCTCCACCTACCGCGCCGGCGCCGATGGCCCCCAGGAGAATCCCATAGAGCGCCGGACCGCTCTCGACCTGCTGACGCGCGACCAGGGGCAACAAGGCCCAATAAGCGCTCGCAAACAGAAAGAAGGCTGCGGCGCGCATGAGCGTCGCGGTGAGGTGCGGGTTGTATCGCGCATGGCGCAAACCTGCGCGGACCGCGCTGCCGAAGCGTTCCGGAGGCAGACGCGCCAGCTCTTTTGCGGGTGGTCGCCACCCCAGGAGTCCTGCGATGACTCCCGCATTACTGAACGCATCGATCCAAAACGGTGCGGCGATACCAAAAGCACTCACGACGAGCCCCCCGAGTGCCGGGCCGACCGCACGGCTTACGTTCACGCCTGCGCTGTTGAGCGCGATCGCCGGCGGCAGATCGGCTTTGGGAACCAACAAATTCACCACCGCCTGCCACGGCGGTGCGGTCATCGCCGACCCCACACTGACGATAAAGGTCATGAGAAGCAGGCTCGCGGGGGTGATCAGATGCCGGCTCACCAGAACGGCGAACACGATCGAGGACCCCATGATGAACAGCTCGCCCGCCACCAGAAATTTGCGGCGGTCGACGATATCGCTCAGCGCTCCCGCAGGAATCGCGAGTAGGAACATTGGCAGGCTGGTCGCCACCTGCACCATGGCCACGATGAGGGGGCTGGAATCGAGGCTCGTCATGAGCCATCCCGAAGCGGCCGACGACATCCACCCGCCGATGTTCGAGACGACCGTCGCGACCCAGATGACCGTGAAAGTCCTATGGCGAAACGGCCCCCAGGGGGACGACGTGGGTCGGTAGACGGCGGACTGGGCCATCAGAGATAAAACGCGCGCGTCATGACTGGTCTCCCCGGTATCGTCGGATTATAGGTTCATCGCCGTCGGCATCGTGCAACACCGTGTTAACGGTTGCACCCCGCACCCATCGAAGTCTATTGTCATGGTCCAGGCAAGGAGGGGGCCCCCGTAATGTATGGCCAGGAAAGCACGGAGACAGCTTATGGCGTCGGAAAGCGACAAAATACAGCAGCCTTCGGCATCTCCCGCCACGGGTGATGCCGAGACCCTCTTTAGTGCGCTTCAACACGCCGAGAGCGAGCTGGCAGAGACGAAATCCGCTCTGGAACGCAAGACTCAGGAGCTGGCTCGCGCCCTGGCCGCGCAGAAGGAAATCGAGGCGGAGCTGCACCAGCAGCGTGATTGGCGTGACGCCGACCGGCGTAAGGACGAGTTTCTCGCCACACTGGCCCACGAGTTGCGCAATCCCCTGGCGCCGATCCGGCAGGCCGCGCTGATCTCGAAGGCGCCTGCCGCCACCGATGCCCAGAAACGCTGGAGCCACGACGTCATTGACCGTCAGGTTCAGCACATGTCGCTGCTGCTCGACGACCTGCTCGACATCTCGAGAGTGACGCGAGGAACGTTGGCTCTGCGGATGCAGTCGACCGAGCTGGCGTCGGTCATCGAGACCGCTGTTGAGACGGCGCGGCCCACGATCGACACCAAGCGTCACCTCCTCACGGTCGACATTCCTCCCGAGCCCATTCGGTTTACCGCCGACCCGTTACGGGTTGCGCAGGTGCTGTCGAATCTCCTGACAAACGCGGCCAAATACACCGATCCGGAGGGGCAGATCCGTTTGATCGCACGCTGTGAGGGGAGCGATGTGGTGATTCGTGTCGCCGACAGTGGCATCGGCATCAGCGCCGCGGCCCTGCCCCGGGTTTTCAACATGTTCTCGCAGGTCCACTCGACGACAGATCGTTCTGAAGGCGGTTTGGGAATCGGGCTCGCACTGGCGCAAGGGCTCATCGAGCTCCACGGCGGCACCATCGAGGCCAATAGCGCGGGGCTCGGCTGCGGCAGCGAGTTCACCGTGCGCATGCCGCGGCGGGTTGTGGTGGACCTGGTGCAAAATACCTCCAACGCCTCCCCAACCACGCGCGCGACTCTGAGTCGTCGCATATTGATCGCCGACGACAATCGTGACTCCGCGGAAACGCTCGCCGCGCTCCTGCGCATGGAAGGGCACGAGGTAACGAGCGTGCACGACGGTCCGGTTGCACTTTCGGTGTTTGGGGAGTTGAAGCCTGATGTGGCACTGCTCGACATCGGCATGCCCGGACTCACCGGCTATGAAGTCGCGCGCAAGATGCGTCAGTCCGCTCCCCGCGCGCCCCTGACGCTCATTGCCATCACCGGCTGGGGCCAGGATATCGACAAGGAGCGCGCCTTCGCCGCGGGCTTCGATCATCATCTGACAAAGCCGGTTGACCCGCAGCGCCTGGTTGAATTGTTGAAGTCCTGACAGGCCCTCGCGGCCCTCTGGCGCATCCCCAGCGCGGCGTTCCGCGCCCCGCCCGCGCCCTCCTGTTATGTCAGGCCGCATTTTCGCCCGGTTGACATATCCGGAGCGGCACGCAGGAGTGTGAACCGCGTCACGCGATAAAACAGGGCCAATCCGCAGATGTCACCCTTTTGCGACGTTCGACGCGGTACAAATGTCTTGGGCAAATGCCCGCAGGAAGGGCTGGGATGTCGCAATGAACAAGAAGATCCGCGCGCGCCGCTATATGCTCGCGGCCGCCGCCATAACCATGCTATCGGTGCCGTTTTTCATGACGGCCCACAGGAGCCCACCCGAGGCTCCCGTCGCGCACAGGGTTGCTTCGCGGCCGGTCCCTCCCGTTGCGCTCGCTCCCGCGCCTTTACAGACCGCCGCGCAGCCTCCCGCGTCCGCGGTGCAGGTCGGCGAACGGAGCCCCTACATAGTCCAGGCCGCGACGGCCGACGTCGCGCGTAGCGCGGTGTTGAAAGTTGGTGGCGTCGTCACCGGCGACCTGAGCATCATCCGCGCGGTGGGTGCCTCGCTCGATGACCGCGAACTGCTGGCGCTGCACGCCGCCGATATTCCCGCACTGCGGATTTTCGAGGATACCGCGGTAAAGGCGAGTTCCGTCGCGGGCGCGCTTCCAGAAACCTATTACCCGAGTGAGGTCGCGGCCAAAGACCTGCAGGTCGGCGGGGTCACCGGCAGCGGCGTCACCGTCGCCGTTCTCGACTCGGGCTTGTGGGCCCAGCACGGACCCTTGCAGACCGCGGCGAATGGCAAAAGCAACCGTATCCTCGCCCAATACGACGTGCTCCTCGCGCAACAGAATCCGAGCGCGTACGGCAACCCGCTCTTTGCGAACTACAACACCAACATTGGCGACCCCTACGGTCACGGCACGCACATCGCCTCGATCATCGGCAGCAGCGGCCTGGCGACCACCGGCAACTACCAGGGTGTCGCGCCCGGTGTGAACCTCGTCTCCGTGCGAGTTCTGGACGGTACCGGCCAGGGAACCTACTTCAATGTCATCCGCGGCATTCAGTGGGTCGTGAGTCAGAAGCTGCGCTATAACATCCGTGTGATCAACCTGTCGCTCGGAGCGCCCGCGCAGTCGCCGTATTGGGCCGATCCCCTCGACCAGGCCGTCATGGCGGCCTGGGCTTCCGGCATCGTGGTCGTGACGGCCGCGGGCAACAATGGGCCGACCCCGATGACGATCGGTGCGCCCGGCAATACGCCGTACGTCATCACCGTCGGTGCCGTTACGGATAACTATCAGCCGCTGCAGGTGAGTCAATACACGCTCGCCAGCTTCTCGTCCGCTGGTCCGACCTACGAGGGCTTCGTGAAGCCGGATGTGGTGGGAATGGGCGGGCACGTCAAGGCTTATGCGCCCAGCAATGGCTTGTTGGCGACAAACTACCCACAGTGGTACGACCCTGCAAACGATGACTTCTCCATGTCGGGAACCTCGCAGGCGACCGCGGTCGTCAGCGGCGTCGTGGCCCTCATGCTGCAGGTGAGTCCGCTGTTGAGCCCCGACCAGGTGAAATGCCGCCTGATGTCGGGTGCGCACCCGGCTGTGAATTCCAACGGCACGCTGGCCTACACGGTGTTCCAACAGGGCGCGGGCCTGGTAAACGCGCATGACGCCACCTACAGCAACGCATCGGGCTGCGCCAACGTCGGTCTGAACGTCGCGTTGGACGTTGCCGGGCTGAAGCACTTTGGTGGTCGCGCCAACCGGGATTCCGCCGGAAACTACTACATCATGGCGGCGAGTCCGTCCTCCAACACCGTGACGACCGGCTCTCTGCTCACCTCGCTCGGCCTGGGTGGCCTGGTTCCGGTGGTGAAGAGCCTGCCGCTCGTCGGCAACCTGCTGGTCGGCATTCCCCTCCTGGGCGATGGCCTGAAGTGGAATGGCACCTACACCGCGGGCACCGGCTACACGTGGAGCGATGGTTACACCTGGAGTGACGGCTACACGTGGAGCGACGGTTACACCTGGAGTGACGGCTATACGGGCGCCGATAGCGCCGCCGGCGGGGCGATTCCTCACCAGGAATAAGCCCGCCAGGAATTAGGAGTGACTCCCATTCATGCGGCCGCTATGGCTCATACTCGCGCTGGCCTGCAGCGCAGCGCTCCCTAACGGAGCCGCCTGGGCAAACGGAACCGCGCTGACGGACAAAGCGGCACCGGCGACCACGCCGGTGCCAGCTGTGCGCCCGTTATATTTCGAGCATGTCACGACGCGCGACGGTCTCTCCCAGAGCACCGTCATGAGTATCCTGCAGGACCGCCAAGGCTATCTGTGGCTCGGCACCGAGGGCGGCCTCGACCGCTATGATGGCTATTCCATACGGGAGTATCGCCGCCAGCGCGGCAACAGTGCCGGCCTGGCGAGCGACTACATCTGGGCCATAGCCGAGGACGATCACAACAACCTCTGGCTGGCCACTGAAGGCGGCGGCATAGAGCGTTGGGATCGAAACACGGATCACTTCCAGCGGTTCAAACACGATCCCCTGAAATCGCAAACACTCGCGAGCGACGCGGTACGCGCGCTTCTCATCGATGCGCAGGGACGCATCTGGGCCGGCACGCTCGACCAGGGACTGGATGTCCTGGATCCACGAACCGGCAGCGTGCGCCACTTTCGTCACCGCGACGGCGACCCCCGCTCACTTCCGGCTGACGGTGTGTGTGTTTTGTACACCGACCACTCCGGCCGCATCTGGGTAGGGACCGATGGGGGCTTGAGCGAATATCAGCCCTCGACAGACGACTTCGTCAGCTATGGTGATCGGGCGACTGGCACGGTGTTCACCGATGCGCACGTCCGGGCCATACGCGAAGATCATACGGGCGCGCTCTGGATCGGTACGCGCGGCGGTGGACTCAACCGTTTCGATCCCCACACGGGCCTGGTCACGGTCTTTCGGCACGACCCACAGGATCCGCACTCGCTCAGCCATGATCGTGTCTGGTCCATTCTCGAGGACGATGCCCAGCGCCTCTGGGTGGCCACGGCCGACGGACTGAACCTCTATGACCCAGCCTCCGGCGGGTTCGTGCATTACGGAAATGACACGAGCGATCCGCGCAGCCTGCGCGACAGTTATGTGATGGCCCTGTACCAGGACCGCGGTGGTGTCTTGTGGGT
>DATBCZ010000120.1:0-4330 GCA_036270175.1 Steroidobacteraceae bacterium
TCCGGATCACCCGGATCCGTGCGACGTACCCGGGCGGGATCCGTCTGCATGGCGCGCATCTTCTTCACGATCGAGTCGGGCTCTTCGCGCAAGCCGATGGTGTTGCCGTAGGACTTCGACATTTTGCGGCCGTCGAGCCCGGGCACTTTCGGAGTCGTAGTCAACAACACCTGCGGCTCCGGCAGGATGGTGATGCCGGTGCCCTCGAGAAATCCGAGCAGCCGCTCCCGATCCGCCACGGTGATGCGATTGTTGCTCTGGACGAGCGCGCGGGCACGCTCGAGCGACTCGGTGTCGCCTGTTTCCTGGAACTTGCGGCGCAATTGCCGATAGCTCGTGGTGTTACGTCCACCGAGACTCTTCACGGCGCGCTCGACCTTCTCTTCGAAGTCCGGCTCGCGGCCATACAGGTGATTGAAACGCCGCGCCGTCTCCCGTGTCAGCTCGACGTGCGCGATCTGATCCTCGCCAACGGGCACATAGGCCGCGCGATAGATGAGAATGTCCGCGCTCTGCAGCAGCGGGTAGCCGAGAAAGCCGTAGGTCGCGAGGTCGCGATCCTTGAGCTGCTCCTGTTGGTCCTTGAAGCTCGGGACGCGTTCCAGCCAGCCCAGCGGAGTCACCATCGACAGGAGCAGATGCAGCTCCGCGTGCTCGGGAACGTGCGACTGGATGAACAGGGTCGACACGCCCGGGTTCAAACCGGCCGCCAGCCAGTCGATCAGCACATCCTTGATGTACTCCTGCAGACGCGAGGTATCGTCATACCCCGTCGTCAACATGTGCCAGTCGGCCACGAAGAAAAAGCACTCGTACTGGTACTGGAGCTCGACCCAGTTGCGCAGTGCCCCGTGGTAGTTGCCGAGGTGGAGACGGCCGGTCGGCCGCATGCCCGAGAGCACGCGCCGGGCGGCCGCTGGAGCGCTCAAACCAGCCCCCGCAGGAGGGCTGCGGGTAATTTAAAAAACGAAAATGGTTTTGGCATCAACAAATTAGTACGCGACACAACGCTCAAAGACCTTCGGACCCCACGGGGAGCGCTCGGTAGAGTCGCGCCACCGGCGCGCCATAAGATTATACCGCAGGCGACGCGGTCGACCGCCTCAATCGCGGTCCCCCATGACGGGCCCCAGAGCGCCCTTGCCTTCACGCACAATCACCGGGGGCGTCACCGAAAGGTCCACGACCGTCGTCGGCTCGACCCCGCAATCGCCACCGTCCAGCACAGCATCCAGGTCATGCTCGAGGCGCGTCTGGATCTCGATGCCGCGGGTCAGAGGCTGCGGCTCATCCGGAAGCAACAGGGTGGAGCTCATGATCGGCTCCCCGAGCTCCTCGAGGAGCATCAGCGGCACCGGGTGATCCGGGATGCGTACGCCAATAGTCCGCCGTTTCTCGTGCTGCAGGCGGCGCGGCGTCTCGCGGCTCGCATGCAGCAGAAACGTATAAGGCCCGGGCAGGCAGACCTTCAGAATCCGGAACTGCCAGGTATCGAGCTTGGCGAAATGGCCGACCTGCGCCAGCGAGTTGCAGACCAGGGTGAAATGGTGGTGCCGGTCGGCCTGGCGAATGCGCCGTACACGCTCCAGCGCGTTCTTGTCCCCGAGATGCCAACCGAAGGCGTAGCACGAGTCGGTCGGGTAGGCGATGACACCGCCGCCACGGACGATGTCCGCGGCGCGGCGAATGAGCCGGACCTGGGGATTGACTGGATGCAATTCGAAATATTCGCCCACGAAATCGTAAGCTCCCGCTTGGTCATTGGAAGTTGCGCGGCACGCGTGAGACTATACGCGGCCATTTTTACCGGCTCGCGCCTTCACATACGGATCCATGCAGGCTCTGCTCGAGTTAGCGCCACTCCTGGCGTTCTTTGTCGCCTACCATTTTGGTGGCATTTACGTTGCCACCGGCGTGCTCATGGCCGGCATGGCGGTATTGCTGGCCGTCGATTATCTCCTACATCGGAAGATTTCGCCGATGCACGCGCTGAGCGCGGTGCTGGTCTTTGGCCTGGGGGCGGCCACGCTCTTACTCCATGACAAGCACTTCATCCAGCTGAAGCCCACCATTCTCTTCTGGGTTGCCGGCCTCGCCTTCCTCGCGAGTTTCTGGATCGGCAAGCAGACGCTGACGGAGCGACTCTTCAGCGCTGCCCTCCAGGGCCAGGTGCGGGTGCCGCAGAGTCTCTGGCGCCGCATGAATACCCTCTGGGTTGTGTTTTACGGACTGCTCGGAGAGGCCAATCTCCTGGTCGCGAAGTACGCGAGCGAGCAAACCTGGGTCTACTCGAAGATCGCGCTGACGGTGGTCACGTTCGTATTCGCCATCGCGCAGGTGCTCTATCTCGTCAAGCGTGGCGAACAGGTAGTCCCGGCAACACCGCCCCCGGTGCAGGAGCCGCCGCCCGCCGTATGACCGAGAATCCTTTGGCGGCCGAAATCCGCACAGCCATTGAGCGTGAGCTGGCGCCCACGTCGATCGAAATCTTCGACGACAGCGCCCGGCACGCGGGCCATGCCGGTGCCCGCGAGGGCGGCCATTTTCGCGTCACCCTGGTTTCCGCGGCGTTCAAGGGGCGGCCGCAACTCGAACGTCACCGGATGGTCTATGCAGCCGTCGCATCCTTGATGGGCCGCGGCATTCACGCGCTGAACATCGTGGCCCGTACACCTGAAGAAGTTTCTTAGATAATCCCTATATCCCACTGAGAATACACATGAATTACGCTCGAATTCTTGTCCTGGTCAGCGTCCTCACGGCGCTCGCCGCCTGCCAGCCCCAAGGCGCGGCCACCCCGGCTGCCGCAGACACTTCGGCCACGCTGGCGACCGTCAACGGCACCAAGATCACCCAGAATTTCTTTGACTTCTATGTCAAGGCCATCTCGGGCAAGAAACCCGCCGAACTGACGGCGGACCAGCAGGCGCAGGCGCTCGATAACCTCATTCGCGCCAACCTGGTTGCCCAGGAAGCGCAAAAGGATGGCACCGACGCGACCCCGGACACCGCGGATATGCTCGTACTGACACGGCTCAACGTCCTCCAGCAGGCGATGTCCGAGAAATATCTCAAGGACAAGAAGCCTTCGGAACAGGAGCTCCGCGCGGAATACGAGAATCAGGTCGCCACGCTGCCGAAGCTCGAATACCACGCCCGGCACATCCTGGTGGCGACCGAGCCGTTCGCGACGAGCGTCGTGCAACGCCTCGAGAAGGGTGACAAGTTCGAGGACGTCGCGAAGAAAGAGTCGATGGACTCCTCCAAGGACAACGGCGGCGATCTGGGTTGGTTCACGCCGGACCGCATGGTGAAGCCGTTCGCGGAAGCCGTCGTCGCGATGAAGCCCGGCGACTTCACCCACAAGCCCGTGCAGACTCAGTATGGCTGGCACGTGATCCAGCTGGTTGATACACGCCCGCTGTCGCCGCCCCCGTTCGACCAGGTCAAGCAGCGCCTCGACCAGGTGGTGGAAGCCAAGAAGTTCAAGGCCTACACGGATGACCTGATCAGCAAGGCGAAGATCGATCGCACTGCTGCCGCGCCTGCCGCACCGGCTGCGGCGGCCACGACGCCCGCCCCGAAGACCGGCGGCTAACCTCGTTTCACGTCCGAAAGACAAACGGCGGGTCGGATAAACCGGCCCGCCGTTTTTATTTGACCCGACGGCTCCTGGTCGAGCGCGTGCGCGACCTCGGTGCGGTAGTCCGCCCCGCTACTTCCTGGCAGCGCTCTTCTTACTCTCCAGCAGCGCCAGAAGCCCTTTCTCATCCAACACCGCGACGCCGAGCTCCTCGGCCTTCTGCAGCTTCGATCCGGGCTCCGATCCCGCGACCACGTAGCTCGTTTTCTTCGAGACACTCTTCGAGACCTTGGCGCCGAGCGCTATCAGTGCCTCCTGCGCCTCTTCCCGGGTCATGCTCTCCAGCGTTCCCGTCACCACGAAGGTCTGGCCGACCAGCGTGTCGTCACTCGCAACAGTTGGTAGCGGCTCGACGTCAGGCCAGTTCACTCCCAGCTCCTGCAGACGCTGAATCACAGCCCGGTGCTCGGGCGAAGCGACAAACGCCGCGACCAGTGCCGCGACGATGGGCCCCACGTCCGGCACCTGTTGGATGCGGGCCGCGTCCGCCTGCAGCAGCTGTTCCAACTTGCCAAAATTCTGCGCCAGGGCGAGTGCCGTGGCCTCCCCGACCTGCGGAATGCCGAGTGCGTAAAGCAGACGCGGCAAGGTCGTGCGCTTGCTCTTCTCGACAGCGTCGATCAGATTCGCGGCCGATTTCTCTCCCATCCGCTCGAGACCGGCAAGCTGCTCGCGGGTCAGGGCATA
>DATBCZ010000121.1:0-26039 GCA_036270175.1 Steroidobacteraceae bacterium
CGATAGCCATGGTCGGCTCCTTGTCAGGATCGGTAAGGTGGCCATGGTGAGACGCCCGCTGCGGCCGATGGTCCGCAGCGGGCGTTTGACTTTTGGGCAGTCCTAAACATAACAGCTGCTTGCCTAGGCCGCGATTACGCAGCGGCACCGTCCTTATGTTGCATTCCTGGAACGCTGTGTCAGTTTCAACACCATCGCGCCGAAGTTGGATGTCGTGTTTGAATAGGGTCGCCGGCCGCCGCGCGGTGTGCGCGAGCCGCGGCGGCAGCGATCCGGGTCGGAGGGCACTGCCGGGCGCGCGCGAGGCGCGGCCCGGTGGCGTCGGGCCGCCGCGGGCTGCGCGCCCCGGGCGAGCCATGCCGCGGAAGTCGCCGCCGCAGTCGCTCGAGACGGGCACGAAACCCCTGGAATCGGCCATAATCACCCCCATCTCCACTGCGACAAGTCAGGAGATGTGCATTGCAGGGTCAGGGGCGTCCACGCATCGTCATTGTGGGCTGTGGATTCGGCGGCCTGTTCGCAGCCCGGGAGCTGCGGCGAGCCCCTGCCGATGTCCTCGTCATCGACCACAATAATTTTCACCTGTTCCAGCCACTGCTGTACCAGGTCGCCTCGGCGGCGTTGGCGCCTGCGGACATCGCGCAGCCGATCCGCACGATCCTCCGACATCAGGCCAACGCCTCGGTCATGCTGGGCGAGGTCGACCGGGCGAACTTGAGCGAACAGTACGTGCACGCCGGCGACAGCCGGGTGCCTTTCGACTTTCTCATCCTCGCCCCCGGCGCTGTGGATAACTATTTCGGCCATTCGCAGTGGCATGGTTTCGCGCCGGGCATGAAGGAGGTTGAGGACGCGACCCTCATCCGCTCCAGGATGCTGCGATCTTTCGAGACGGCCGAGGTCGAGTCCGATCCCCAGGAACGGGCGGCGCACCTGGCCTTTGTCATTGTCGGGGGAGGACCTACCGGTGTGGAACTGGCCGGAGCGATTAAAGAGCTGGCGGTCGATGTGATCGCGAGCGACTTTCGGGTCGCGGATACGCGGCGCGCCCGCGTGATCCTCATCGAAGCTGGCCCGCGGCTGCTACCTGCAATGCATGCCGATTCGTCGGAGCGCGCTTTGAAGCAGTTGCATGGGCTCGGAGTGGAAGTGCTGCTGGGCAAGCCCGTCACGGCGATTTTTGCCGATGGCGCTGAGGTCGGAGGCGAGCGTATTCGGAGCTATAACGTCATCTGGGCAGCTGGCGTGCGGGCCGCTCCCCTGGTGGCGACCCTGGGGGCCGAACTCGGTCCGGGAGGACGGGTGAAGGTATTGCCGGATTGCTCGATTCCGGGTCACCCCAATGCATTCGTGATCGGGGACGCGGCTTACCTGGTCGATTCGGCAACGGGGCAGACGGTGCCGGGTGTCTCGCAGGGCGCACTGCAGATGGGGCGCTATGTCGCGAAAGTGATCGAGGCGGAGCTGCGATCCGGTGGGTCCGGGGCGGCCGCGAAGCTCCGTACCACCGGCTTCCATTACAAAGACCTGGGCTCCATGGCCACCGTCGGTAAGTCCCGCGCCGTGGTCGAAATCGGGCGGCTGCACTTCGGCGGCCTGTTGGCCTGGTTTGCCTGGATGGCCCTGCACATCACGGTGCTCATCGGGTTCCGCAACCGGGTGTCGGTGCTGTTGTCCTGGATCTACAGCTACATGTTTTTCCGCCGCGGCTCGCGCCTCATCACGGGGCTGGCACCGACGAGCATCAAACAGCCGATCGCTCCCGCGACTTCGACCTTGCCGACGGGAGTGCCTGCGGGGGCACCCGCGCCGGCACCGACTCCCGGACCTGAATGACTCCAAAGGCCCTGCCTAACACCCGGCGGGCTCGCTCGGCGCCCGCCGAGGGCGAGTCCGTGACTCTACAAGGCTTCTTCGGCGTGTTCCGCTACAGCCGGCGGGCCGTGGAGTTGGTCTGGAGCACCAATCGCGGGCTCACCGTGGCGCTGGCGGCATTGACGCTGGTGGCGGGCATTCTCCCTGCCTCGGTTGCCTATGTTGGCTCGCTGATCGTCGACGCCGTGGTGGCGGCGATGCGGTCCTTGCAAGCACACAGCCCGGCGCACGTCGTCGAGTTGGTGGCGCTCGAAGGCGCTCTGATCACATCGATCGCGGCGGCGCAACGCGGCTTGTCGCTTTGCCAGTCACTGCTGCGCGCACAGTTGGGGCAGCGGGTCAACGTGATGATCCTGGAAAAGGCGTTGACCCTGGACCTGGGTCATTTCGAGGACTCCGAGTTCTACGACAAGCTCACACGGGCGCGGCGCGAAGCCTCCACGCGGCCTCTGAGCCTGGTGACCCGAACCTTCGGACTGGTGCAGAACGGCATCTCGCTGGCGAGCTATGCGGCGCTGCTGAGCCACTTCTCGCCGTGGGCGGTCGTTGTGTTGATGTTGGCCGGGCTGCCGGCGTTCATCGCCGAAACCAAATTCTCCGGGGACGCGTTCCGCCTGTTCCGCTGGCGTTCGCCGGAGACCCGCATGCAGATCTACCTCGAGACCGTGCTCGCCCGCGAGGATCACGCCAAGGAAGTGAAGCTCTACGGCTTGGGCCCGCGCCTGCTGGAGCGCTATCGGGACATCTTTCGGCGTCTTTATAAAGAAGACCGTTCACTCACCATCAGGCGCGACGTTTGGGGTTTCGGTCTCGGTCTCATCGGTACTGTCGCATTCTATGCGGCCTACGCGTGGATCGCGGTCAGCACGGTGCGACAGGCGATCACGTTGGGACAGATGACGATGTACGTGGCGCTGTTTCGCCAGGGACAGTCTGCCGTGTCAGCCATTCTTTCCGCGGTCGGTGGCATGTACGAGGACAATCTCTATCTGTCGACTCTGTATGAATACCTGGAAACGCCCGTGCCGGCACCCGCGGGCGCGGCCATCAAGGGGCCTCACCCGGAGGACGGCATCCGCTTCGAGGATGTGAGTTTCACCTACCCGGGAGCGGAACAACCGGCGCTCCAGCACGTGGACCTGCACCTGGTCCCCGGGGCGAGCCTGGCGCTGGTGGGCGAGAACGGCTCCGGTAAAACCACCCTCATCAAACTCCTGACACGACTCTATCAGCCCACTTCCGGCCGCATCCGGCTCGATGGCCGCGACCTCGCGGAATGGGAGGAGCAGGCGCTGCGTGAGCGCATCGGCGTCATTTTCCAGGACTTCACCCGTTACCAGATGTTAGTGGGTGAGAACGTGGGCGCTGGCGATGAGCGTTATTTCGAAGATGAACCGCGCTGGCGCGAGGCTGCCGCAAAAGGCCTGGCGAGCGAGTTCATCGAGACACTGCCGGCCGGATACCAGACGCAACTCGGCAAGTGGTTCAAGGACGGCCGCGAGCTTTCGGGCGGGCAGTGGCAGAAGATCGCGCTCGCCAGGGCGTTCATGCGCACGCGCGCCGACATCCTGGTGTTGGACGAGCCGACGGCCGCGATGGATGCCCAGGCCGAGGCCGATATCTTCGAGCACTTCCGCCAGCTTGCCAAGGACCGGATCACCATCCTCATTTCGCACCGGTTCTCCACCGTGCGTATGGCGGACAAGATCGCGGTTCTCGATCGTGGGCGTATTGTCGAGTGTGGCAGCCACGAGGAGCTCATGCGGCTCGACGGCCGCTACGCGCACCTGTTTACGCTACAGGCGCGAGGGTATCGATAGTCAGGCTCCTAGGTGCCGTTGGAGCTGCTGGCGGCCTTCGCCTCTTCGGCTTCCTTGCGCATATCCTGGCGCATGCGCAGGTAGTCCACCGGACGAATCTGCTGGATCGGGCAGCGCCACTGCCGGCCCACCTTCACGAAGTCGAAGCGTGCCGACACGGTACTGGCGGTGGAAGTGAGTCCGATCCGGTTTACGAACTCCAGGTTGTCACAGGGCGGAGCCACCTTGATCAGGTAGGCCTGGTTGATAGTGGTCCAGACCACGAGCTCGTTGGTTCCGATCGGCTGCCAGCTATCGTAGCGGCCGAGGTAGGTGAATCGCTCCACCGGCGCGCCGGCGTACGCCTCGTAACGAGCGCGTTGCGCATCCGTGCGCTGCTTCAAGGGAATGCCCGAACAGGCCGTGAGCAGCGCCGTGGCGGACAGCAGCCACGCACCGTGAAATTCGAGTCCGTGCAAGGGTTTTTCTCCTTCAGGCCCAACGGCCCACACTGGAGTTAAACGCAGTTCAAACGCCCGAGTTGACCCGGGAGCGGTGTAGCAAAGCCACCGGGAAGTGGTCAAGGGCCGCCGCCGCCAGGATCCCAGCGCGCTCGCTCTGCCTGGCCGGCGTCACCTCGGTTCCGTCGAAGATGTTTCGCAATCCGCCGCCGTCGACGTCGTAGCCGCGTGGCAGTTCGACCACAGTGTTCTCCCAGACGTCCGCGCCGAGCGGCGGCTGGTCGCGGTCTCCCAGAAGACGAAGATAGAGCCGGGGCGCGATCACTACGACCAGCTCGCCTTCGTAGCGTCGCGCGAAGGCGCACAGGTTTGATGCGTGCTCACCACTCACCCGGAGTGGGAGATACTCGCCACGGCGAAACAATTCCTCGTGCTCACGACGAAACTGCAGGACCTTCCAGGTGAGATACAGCTTACAGCGGCCGTCACCCAGGTTGTCCACGAGCGCGCGGACCCGCCCCGCATCGGGCTGCCGCAATGCCTGCAATTCCGCCAACATCCGGCGGCGTTGCCCGTAGTCGACCGGGCGACGATTGTCGGGATCCACCAGCGAGAAATCCCAGATCTCGTTGCCCTGGTACGTGTCCGGCACGCCCGGTGCGGTGAATTTGCACAGGGCTTGCGACAAACCGTTCAATAGACCGAACCGCGTCAGGCGGCGCTGCACGGCCATCAGGTCGCTCAAGAACAGGTTGCCCTCGCGCAGCTCGAGCGTCGTGTGCACGAATTGCTTCAGGGCATCCTCGTAGTCCGTGTTGACGTTGGCCCAACTGGTGCGAATCTTGGCTTCGCGCGCGGCCTTGACCAGGTAAGCCTCGATGCGCTCCAGAAATGCGCCATGGCCAGGAGCCTCGAGTTCGCCGAGCGGCCACGTGCCGATCAGAGTCTGATAGAGGAGGCTCTCGTCGTTCAGCGAGGGTGCCGCCTGGCCGTCCACTTCACGCTTGCGTGTGCGGTTCATGCGGTTCCAGCGCTCGATAGTCTTGCGCCAGACCATGGTCATCTCGGACAACACGTTGATCCGCGCCCGGACATCTTCCGAGCGCTTGGTGTCATGCGTGGAAGTGCCGAGCATTTCCTGCGGCCAGTACCTGGCGCGATATTGCGAGTCCGCGTGGAACGCCTGGACGCTCGTGCCGTAAGCATCCGGCTCCCCGCCCACCTCGTTGAGTGACGTGAGTCGGTTGAATCGATAGAGCGCCGTGTCTTCCACACCTTTCGCAGTGATAGGTGCCGTGATCTGTTGGAATTTCATCGCGAACGCGCGCAGGCGGTCGCGACTGCGTTGCGTCGGCGTAGGGAGTTCGAGGAGCAGAGCAGAGCGCACAAAATCGAGCACCGGGGCTTCGATAGCCGAACGCCGTCGCTTGGCGGCGGCGACTGCCCACTCGATATAACGGCGGTCACTGTCCGAAACCGACTCGGCGATGTAAGTCCGGTATACGGGGAAGCAGGCGATGACCTCCGCCAGCGCATGGCGCAGGCTGTTGAAAGTGAAGTCACGCGAGCGGCGCTCGGTCTGCGCGACCCGGGCCAGCCGGTTCGCCACGACATTCAGCTCGGAGGACAGTGAGCGGCGTAGGACGAGGTGCTGGCACTCGTAAGCAACGTTCGGCCACTCGAGGTTCTCGTCGATGAAGCCGCGGTACACGCGGTCCATGCGGGCCCGGGTCGCGGCGTCGACGAGCATCCGGTTCACCACGTTCGCGAAGTGATAGCCGGTCTCCCCGTGCACCGGCCACTCCGGCGGCAGATGCTCGAACGAGGCCGTGATCTTTTCCACCACCAGGTAGATGGGCAGGGCGGCGGTGTTGGATGTTACCTCGGCGACCCGTTGTTGCAGTCTTTTGAAGTAACCCGCCGGATCGTAGAGCCCGTCCGGGTGGTCGATGCGCAATCCGTCGATTTTGCCCGCTCCTACGAGCTCGAGGACGAGCTTGTGGGTGGCTTCGAACACCGCCTCGTTCTCCACTCGCAGCGCCGCGAGAGAGTTCACGTCGAAGAAGCGGCGATAGTTGATGTCGTCGGAAGCCACTCGCCAGTAGGCAAGCTGGTAAGCCTGCGCCTCGAGCAACTCGTGCAGGGCGTCGAAGCCAGCCGCCTCTTTGGGGTCCCCCGCAAAGCTGGCTACCCCGGTCTCAACCGCTTCGGCCACAGCGGGGTCCGCGGTATAGAGGTCAGCTAGCGCACGCTTGCGCGATTCTTTTTCCTGGTGCCGCTCTTTGACCTGTTGTTCGGTGGGCTCGTGACGGTCCGGCAACTCACCGAATGCACGGCGCAGGGCTTCGAGCTGGGTGTTCGACTTGTGTGCCAGCACCCGGTCGAGCACGCGCGGATAAGTGCGCGGATCCAAGGGGAAGCGATGCTCGTGATAAAACACGGAGAACGAACCGGATTCCGGCTCGAAACGCAGCACGATCTCCCCGCTCTCCAGTACTACACCGTAAGCGTCGCCCAGCACCGGAACCAGGACTTTGCCGGCCAGCGCGGGATTCGCAGGGCTCCAGTCGATGTCGAAAAAGTCCGCGTACATCGACGCCTGGCCGTTTTCGAGGACATCCATCCACCAGGCATTGTCGGCGCCCATGATGCCGACATGATTCGGCACGATGTCGAGTACGTGCCCCATGCCGTGCGCACGCAGTTCTGTCACGAACCGTTCGAAGTCGGCGCGGTCGCCGATTTCGGGGTTGAGCGAGTTGTGATCGACTACGTCGTAGCCGTGATTGCTGCCGGCGCGCGCGCGGAAGTAAGGGGAACAGTAGACGTGACTGATGCCGAGCTCGGCGAGGTACGGCACGATCGCGGTCGCGTCTTTGAAGGTAAAACCCGAATTGAGCTGTATACGGTAGGTGGCCCGCGGGATGAGCGCCTCCCGCGGGGCCGCCATCTTGAGCTCACTCTCCGGCAACGCCCCGCTCCAGCAGCCACGTGACACTCCACGGGGCGAGCTCGTTGCGTTTCATCGCCCCGCGAATGTTGGGATGGGTCGCAAAGATCAAACGCCCCGCCACCCGGCCGAGCACCGGAACGGCGTGATCCGTCAGATTCGCCAGCAGGTGCAGAGTCGCGCCGTCATCGAGTCGCCAATCGACGGCGAAGGCGCCGCTGGGCTCCAGCTTGGTGCAAGTCCCGGCGCGGATCTTCGGAATGAGCGGCGCGATGTCACGCTGCCGGATGGCCAGCAGCCGCTGGAATTTATCCAGGATGTCGGCGTGCTTGCGCTGTTGGAGCAGGCCCCAGTCCAGGTGCGCCGAGCGGAACGTCTCGACGGATGTCGGATCGGGCAACGACGCTACGCCACCCTTGTCAGCGAATTTCTCGAAGCGGGCGAATTCGCGCTTGCGTCCTTCACGCACTTTACCGGCAAGCTCGGGCTCGAAGTCGCAGAAGTAGGGAAACGGTTGCGGCGCTTCCCACTCTTCACCCATGAAGAGCATCGGAGGCGAGGGCGCCAGTAGCAGCACGGCGTAGCCCGCACGCAAGGCTGCCTCGGAGCGCGTGATGGCGTCGATTCTTTCGCCAAACGCGCGATTGCCGATCTGATCGTGGTTCTGCAGGAAGTTGACGAAGGCCGTCGGCGGCAGATGCGCGCTGGGCTCGCCTCGCGGTGCTCCCTCGTGTGCGGACGCCTGTCCCTGGTAGCCGAATCCTTCGGCCAGACATCGACACAACATGGCGTACGGGTTCTCCACGTAGTCCTCGTAGTACCCGTCATTTTCCCCCGTCAGCAGTGTGTGGAGGCAATGGTGTGTATCGTCGTTCCATTGCGCATCGAAAGTATCGCTTGCCCCCGGCGGTCCCAGAAAGCGCGCGCGGTTGGCTCCGTTTTCCAACACGAGAAACAGGCTACGCTCGCGCCCCGGTCCGGCGTGGGCGGCGCGGGCGATCTCGGTCAGGATGTTCGGCTCACTGTCGTCGACGATGGCGTGGACCGCATCGTAGCGCAGGCCGTCAAAGTGATACTCCTCGAGCCAATAGAGCGTGTTATGTATGTAGAAGTCCCGCACGTTGCGCGAGCCCGGAGAGTCGAAATTGATGGCCGCTCCCCACGGGGTGTGGTGCCGGTCGGTGAAGAACTGCGGCGCGTAGCCGTGCAGGAAGTTACCTTCCGGGCCGAAGTGGTTGTAGACGACATCGAGCATCACGGCGATACCACGCCGGTGAGCCGCGGCGATCAGGGATTTCAGCTCCTCCGGCCGGCCGTAGGCGGACTCCGGAGCGAATTGCAGCACGCCGTCATAGCCCCAGCCGCGTTTGCCGGGAAAATCGGCGATCGGCATGAGCTCCAGGGCGGTGACCCCCAGCTCGGCCAGGTGATCGAGCTTTTTTTCCACGCCCGCGAAGGTGCCTTCCGGGCTGAACGTGCCGACGTGCAGCTCGTAGATAACGGCCTCATGCCATGGCCGGCCGCGCCACGCGTCGTCGTTCCATTGGAAAGCCTCGGGGTCGACGACCTCACTGGGTCCCTGAATGTCGTCGGGATTACTCCGCGAGGCGGGGTCGGGGACCTCGGTTTTCCGGTCAATCCGATAGCGGTAGCGGCTACCGGCGTGAGCCTCACCGGTGACGAGCTCGAACCAGCCCCCGGGCTGCGCACCCATGTTGAGCGCGCGCGCCTCGCCGGCACCTTCGTAGAGCATCAGCTCGACCTCATGCGCAGCCGGCGCCCAGAGACGAAATCGTACCCGGCCCTCGGGCGTCAGCTCCGCTCCAAAGGGCATGTTATGGCGACGGCGGATCATCGGTAAGCCGTCTCCCGCAGCAGGGCGAGAGAGCGGCCCTGCAAGGGGTATTCGCTGCCCGGCTCGATGCGGTTCTGGGCGAACGGCCGCTCCACCGCCGCGGTGTCGAGCACCGTCCACCAGGATTTCCCGGTCAGGAATTTGGGCAGCTTGAACGGGATCATTTCGTGGTGAGCGTTGAACAGCAGTAGAAAGTTGTTGTCTTTGACGGCGTGACCGTGGCGGTCACGCCGCTCGATAGCTGCGCCTGCAAGATACACTCCCAGGCAGCGCGCAAAATGCTGGTTCCACTCCGTCTCCGTCATCTCGTCGCCATGTGGAGTGAGCCAGATGATCTCCTTCAGTCCTTCGGCCGTCATGGCGTCAGCCTGCAGGAAGCGGCGGCGGCTGAATACGGCGTGCTGGCGCCGGAACGCGATCATCTGCCCGGTGAATTCCAAAAACCGTTCCTGTTCCTCATCCAGGCGCCAGTTCAGCCAGAAGGTCTCGTTGTCCTGGCAGTACGGGTTGTTGTTGCCTCCCTGGGTATGGCTGAGCTCGTCGCCCCCCAGCACCATGGGCACGCCTTGTGAGAGCAGCAGGGAGGCCATGAGATTGCGGCGCTGCTTGGCGCGCAGCGCCTTGATGTCAGGATCGTCGGTCGGGCCCTCGACACCGCAGTTCCAGGAGCGGTTGTCGTTATGCCCGTCACGGTTGCCCTCGCCGTTGGCCTCGTTGTGCTTCTCGTTGTAGCTGACGAGGTCCTCGAGTGTGAAACCGTCGTGGGCGGTGATGAAGTTGATACTGGCGTGGGGCTTGCGCCCACTGGCCTCGTACAAGTCGGCGGAGCCGGTGAAGCGCCGCGCGAAGTCGCCTATGAGACCGCCGTCGCCTTTCCAGTACGCGCGCATGGTGTCGCGGTACTTGTCGTTCCATTCGTTCCAACCGGGCGGAAAGTTGCCGACCTGGTAGCCGCCGCTGCCGATGTCCCAGGGCTCCGCGATGAGCTTCACCTGGGAGAGCACCGGATCCTGTCCGATGGTGTCGAAGAAGGAGCCGAGACGGTCCACGTCGAACAACTCGCGGGCCAGCGCGGAGGCGAGGTCGAAGCGGAAGCCGTCGACGTGCATCTCCAACACCCAGTAGCGCAGGCTGTCCATGATGAGCTGCAGGACGCGCGGATGCTGCAGGTTGAGTGTGTTGCCCGTACCGGTAAAATCCATGTAGTACCGCGGGTCGTCCGGCAAGAGTCTGTAGTAAGAGGCGTTATCGATACCGCGGAACGAGAGGGTGGGGCCCATCTGGTTGCCTTCGGCAGTGTGGTTGTACACGACATCGAGAATTACCTCGATTCCTGCCGAATGCAGCGTCTTCACCATCGTTTTGAATTCGCTGATGCGCCCGATCGAGGAATAGCGCACATCGGGTGCGAAGAAGCCGATCGTGTTGTAACCCCAGTAGTTACGCAGACCCTTCTCTATCAACGTTCGATCGTCGACGAACGCGTGCACCGGCATCAATTCGACCGTGGTAACACCGAGCCGCTTGAAATGCTCGACGAGCGGCGCAGTCGCGAGCCCTGCGTAGGTGCCACGCAGTTGCTGTGGAACCTGCGGATGGCGCATGGTCAGCCCACGCACGTGAGCTTCATAGATGACGGTATCGTGCCACGGCACCCTGGGCGGCCGATCGTCGCCCCACGTGAAAGCAGGGTCTATGACACGGCATTTGGGCGTGCCCGCGGCACTGTCGCGCCGGTCGAATGACAGGTCGTCCTTTGCATGTCCGACGCGGTAGCCGAAGTGCGAATCGCTCCACACCAGCGGGCCCTGCAAATGCTTTGCATAGGGCTCGATGAGGAGTTTGTGCGGATTGAACCGGTCGCCCTTTTCGGGCGCGTAAGGTCCATGGACGCGATAGCCATACAACAGGCCGGGACGGGCTTCCGGCAGGTAGGAATGCCAGATCTCGTCGGTGCGCTCGCGTAGCGCGATCCGCTGCAACTCGTGTTTGCCGGAGCTGTCGAACAGGCACAACTCCACTTTGTCGGCGCGACCCGAGAAAATCGAGAAGTTGACCCCTTCGCCGTCCCAGGTGGCGCCGCGCGGATAGGGTTGGCCGGGCCAGATGGCGGTGATGGGCAGGTTTTCTATCGTTGGTGAGTCCATCTCACTCCGCGAATGCGATCAGGCTGCGCAGGGGAATGCTGGCCCAGTCCGGACGATTACCCAACTCGTAGCGTACCTCGTACAGTGCCTTCTCGATCTCGAACAGTTGCAACAGCGGCAGTACCGCCTCCAGCGACTCGTACAGGCCGTTTGCCCGGGCGACATCGTCGTAGGCCGTGATAAAAGTCTGGCGGGTCTGCTGCTCCCATTTTTCGAGGTGAGGCTCCAGCCTGCCATTCTGGGCCGCCACCTGCGGGTTGCGTAGCGTCGCGGCCCGGTGTGCATAGGCGAAGGAACGCAACATGCCGGCGACGTCCGTCAGCGGCGAGTGTTTTATGCGACGCTCGGGCAGGGTTCGGCCGGGCTCGCCTTCGAAGTCCACGAGAATGAAGTCATTTCTGCGGACCAACACCTGGCCGAGATGATAGTCGCCGTGGCGGCGTGTCTTGATGCCTTTGGGAACGGTTGCCGCGGAAGCCTCGATGCGGCGCAACAGCAAGGCGCGGCGCTTGAGCAGGGACTCCGCGTCCGCCGCGACTTCAGGCGACAGTTGCACTGTGTTGTTGGCGAGCAGGTCGAGCGTTTTCCCGGCTTCCGCCAGCGCATGGGAGCGCCAGGTCTCGATATCGTTTGCGGTGATCGGCTCTGGCGAGAAGGCGGGGTCCGAGCTCGGTCTCGATAGCGCGACGTGCAACTCGGCCGTCCTGATGGCGAGTGTCTTCATCAGGGCCAGGTATAGGCCGTGCGCGTCCTCGGGCAGCGGTGCGCCGGTGCGCCGGTCCTCGAGAAAGCGCACCAGGTAGTTGACGGTGTAGTCCCATCCGTCACCCTGGTTCATCACGAACGCTTGGAGAAGCGCGAGCGTCATGACGGTGCCGTCGTGGCTCCGATATTCGACCGCGCCGGCGACCGGCACGATGTTGGGGAAGTGCGCGACCTCGGTCAGATATCTGCCGATTTCCAGCTCAGGGTTCACGCCGGGCTGCAGCTTCCGATAGATTTTGAGGAAGAACTGCTCTCCCACCCTGACGGTCGTATTACTGCTCTGGGCCGAGCCCGGGGTCACCGTCAGGACCGTGTTCGGGTCGCCACGCAACTCGGGATACAGGCTGGTCGCCAAGGCGCGGATGTGGCCGAACTGGGTCTCCAGTTCCCGTGCGCTGCCGATCGCATCCACCACCACGCGACAGAAGTTTTCATCGACACAGGCGTCGGCTAGAACGCCGACCGTGGCTTGCTGGCGTACGCGCGCGATGGCGGAGGGCTGCAGTTTCTTCCACCGCGACTCCTCGCCGTCCTCGACGGCGATGGCGAGCGGGATGAAGTACTGGTTGGTTTCTGAGTGGCTCTCGATCGTGAAGATGGTGATGAGCCAGCGCTCGAGCGAATTCTCGCGCGCACCATGGTCGGTCAGCCGCGCGCTGACAATGGGTGCGCCCTTCCCGGCATACCAACGCTGAGCCGCGACGAATTGCGGAATGACGCGGGATTCGAGCTGCACCCTCAGGCGGGTCGCCAGGTTGGAGCGCCAGGCAGCGACCCGCTCCGGAAAGAAGCTGTTCCAACCCTCCACGAGGACGAGCACGGGCAGGTCTTCCGGCGCCATACGCTCGTCGTGCCACGGTGGGGCTTGCGCTTCGCGACTGAGACGGAACCAATAGAAGCCGTAAGCCGGGAGAGTCAGAAAATACGGCAGCTCGCCGACAGGTGGAAACGCCGTGCTGCCCAGGAGCTCGATCGGTACGGTGCCCTTGTGATCCGCGAGGTCGATTTCGACCGGTTGCGCCGAGCGCGACAGATTCACGACGCACAGGATGGTGTCGTCGCCGTACTGGCGCAGGTACACCAGCACTTTGCGGTTGCCCGGACGGATGAACTTGAGGGTGCCGCGGCCAAAGGCCTGCGAAGTCTTGCGCACCTGGAGCATGCGCTTCATCCAATTCAACAAAGAGGAGCGGTCGCGCTGTTGTGCCTCGACATTGACCGCCTCGAAGCCGTAGATCGGGTCCATGATCGGCGGGAGAAACAGCTGCTGCGGGTCGGCGCGGGAGAAGCCCGCGTTGCGGTCGAAGGTCCATTGCATCGGGGTCCGCACGCCGTTGCGGTCGCCGAGAAAGAAGTTGTCGCCCATGCCGATCTCGTCGCCGTAGTAGATGATCGGCGCGCCCGGCATGGAGAGCAACAGGCTGTTCATGAGTTTGATGCGCTCGCCGTCGTTCTCGAGCAGCGGCGCGAGCCGGCGCCGGATACCGAGATTGAGGCGCGCGCGCGGGTCGGCGGCGTACGCCTGGTACATGTAGTCGCGCTCACGGCTCGTGACCATCTCGAGGGTGAGCTCGTCATGGTTGCGCAGGAAGATCGCCCACTGGCAGTTGTCGGGAATATCGGGTGTCTGCTCCATGATCTCCACAATGGGATGGCGATCCTCCTGGGCGATTGCCATGTACATGCGTGGCATCAGGGGAAAGTGATACGCCATGTGGCATTCGTCGCCGTCGCCGAAATAGTCGCGCACGTCCTCCGGCCATTGGTTCGCTTCCGCCAGCAGCATGCGATCGGCGTATTTCTCCGTGATGACCTGCCGGATCGATTTGATGATGGCGTGGGTTTCCTGGAGATTCTCGTTGCTGGTGCCCTCGCGCTCGACGAGGTAGGGAATGGCGTCGAGCCGGAACCCGTCCACGCCATAGGCGAGCCAGAATTCCATGATGCGGATGACGGCGCGCACCACGTGCGGGTTGTCGAAGTTGAGATCGGGTTGATGACTGAAGAAGCGATGCCAGTAGTAAGCCTTGGCTACCGGATCCCAAGTCCAGTTGGATGTCTCGGTGTCACGGAAAATGATGCGCGTACCGGCGTAACGGTCGGGCGAGTCGCTCCACACGTAGTAGTTGCGCTTCGGTGAATCGGGCGGCGCGCGGCGCGCCGCCTGGAACCAGGGATGCTGGTCCGAGGTGTGATTGATGACGAGCTCGGTGATGACACGCAGCCCGCGGTGGTGAGCTTCCTGTACGAAGGCGCGGAAGTCATCGCGCGTGCCGTACTGCGGATGGATGTTATGATAGTCGGCGATGTCATACCCGTCGTCCTTGCCCGGGGACGGGTAGAAGGGCAGCAGCCAGATCGTGTTGACGCCGAGATCCTGGATGTACTGCAGCTTGCGGGTGAGGCCGCGGAAGTCGCCGCAGCCGTCGTCGGTGCTGTCGAAGAAGGCGCGGACGTGCACTTCGTAGATGACCGCGTCTTTGTACCAAAGGGGATCGCCGGCCGCCGGCCGATCGACATGTGCGTTCATCCCGATACCCCGTTGTGCAAAGCAAGTCCTCAGTGCAAGCAAGGACTATGCCTAGTTGTGCACTATAAAAAATAGTCGAAATCGCGCTCCGTGCGGACGCGACGGCGAACGCGGAAGATGTGGGCGGGGGAGTGTTGCGGATCGAGGGACACGAAGTTGCGGGCGCCACGCCAGAGGAAACGGGCACCGGAGAGCAGGTCGTCCATCTGGAACGTGGTTTCGGCCGGGAGACCCAGTGAGCGTAGGTCGATTGTCACCCATCCCGATTGCACATAGTGGGGGTCGACGTTCGCGACCACCAGCACTGATTCGGTGCCGGCGCTGTTCGTTTTGCTGTAAGCGATGAGGGAGTCGTTGTCGGTCTTGTGAAAAGCGAGGCTGAGATCGCTTTGCAGCGGGGAATTTTCGCGGCGGATGCGATTTACACGGGCGATGAATTCTTTCAGGCTCGTGGGGCTGTCACGGTTCCAGGTGCGCAGCTGGTACTTCTCGGAATCGAGATATTCCTCGGCGCCAGGTTCGCGGGCCCGGTCTTCCATGAGCTCGAACGCCGGACCGTAGATGCCGTAGCTGGCGCCGAGGGTGGCGGCCAGCACGAGCCGCACCATGAAGGCCGGGCGGCCGCCGAACTGCAGATACTCGGGCAGGATGTCCGGGGTGTTGGGCCACAGGTTGGCGCGGAAGAATTCGCAGACGGGGCGCGCGGTGAGCTCGGTGAAATAGGTTTCGATTTCCCGCTTGGTGTTGCGCCAGGGAAAATAGTTATAGGACTGCGTGAAACCGGCCTTGGCGAGGCGATACATCACCTTCGGCCGCGTGAAAGCTTCCGCCAGGAAGATGACGTCAGGCTGCGCGCGCTTGACTTCCGCGATCACCCATTCCCAGAACGCGAAGGATTTGGTGTGTGGGTTATCGACACGGAAGATGCGCACACCCTGCGCGATCCAGAATTCGAACACACTTTTCAACTCCGCCCAGAGCGCTTTCCAGTCGGGTGTCTCGAACCAGAACGGATAGATGTCCTGGTATTTTTTCGGTGGGTTCTCCGCATACTGAATCGTGCCGTCGGGTCGTTTGAGGAACCACTCTGGATGCTCGCTCACGTACGGGTGATCGGGAGTGCACTGGAAAGCAATGTCGAGCGCTATCTCGATGCCGCGCTCGCCCGCTTTACCGATGAGACGGCGGAAATCCTCGAGAGTCCCCAACTCGGGATGAACCGACTTGTGACCGCCCGAGGCGCTGCCGATGGCCCAGGGGCTGCCCGGATCGCTGTCCGCCGCCTTCGGACGATTGTTCGGGCCCTTGCGTTCTGTGACACCGATCGGGTGGATCGGCGGGAGGTACAGGACGTCGAAGCCCATGGTGGAGATTTCCGGGAGCAGGGCTTCAACATCCGCAAATGTTCCATGCTGCCCGGGGGTGTGTCCCGCAGACCGTGGGAATAACTCGTACCAGGTCGAATAGCGCGCGCGTTCGCGGTCGACGTCGATCACCAGTGCAGGCTCGTGTCGGGCCACCGTCTGCGGGTCCGGACGTCGCCTCGATAGTTCGTGCACGGTGTCACTTTGCGCAAGCACGACGCGTTCTTCACGGTCGCGTACGGGGTCGGCAACGGCATTCGCCCAGTCGTTCAGCGTGCGCGCTTCGGTCTCGCGCAACCGCTCTGAAACGGTGCGCGCGAGCGCGGCTCCCTGCTGCAGGTCTAATTCCACGTCCTGGCCCGCTTCGTATTTTTTCGCGAGTCCTTGTCGCCAGGACTCCAGGTGATCGACCCAAGCTCCGACCGTGAAGAGGTAGCGACCGAGGATCCCGACAATAAACCGCGCCTGCCAGCGGTCGTTGCCCAGGGAAGTCATGGGCACCGCGTGCCAGTCCGATGTGCTTTCGTGACGGTAGAAGAGAGTGGCGGCGACGGCGTCGTGCCCGTCCGTGAAAACGTCCGCCTCAACGGTTACGCTTTCCCCAATCGCCCGTTTGGCCGGGACGCGCCCGCAGTCGACCTGCGGTGTGATGTTCTCGATGACGACACGGACTTTGCTCACCGCTGGGGCGCTCCTGAGTAATCAGTGCCACGCTCCCCGGCAGCAACTTCCGCTCCAGGGGTCACTCCGGAGTGAGGATCAGCATCGAAAGGGGTGGCAGACGCAGATTCAGCGAGTGGAAGTGCCCATGAGAGGGCAGTGGTGCCGCCTCGATGCCCCCGAAATTACCGATGTCGCTCCCACCGTAGTAGGCAGCATCGCTGTTCAGTCTCTCGATCCAGCGGCCGCCGCGCGGCACGCCGATCTGATAGTTATCGCGCGGCACCTGCGTGAAATTACACGCCACGAGTGCGATATCTCCCGAACGACCCTTGCGCAGGAACACGATGACGCTCATGTCGCCGTTGTTGGCATCGATCCACTGGAAGCCGTCGCCGCTGAAATCGAGCTCGTACAGCGCCGGCGTCTTGCGATACAGGCGATTGAGGTCGCTCACCCAATTCTTCACACCGGCGTGCAACGGATATTGCAACACGTGCCACTCGAGGCTCTCGTCGTGCTGCCACTCGCGTTTCTGCCCGAAGTCGCAGCCCATGAACAACAGCTTCTTGCCCGGATGGGCCCACATGTACCCGAGCAGCAGCCGCAGGTTGGCAAACTTCTGCCATTCGTCGCCCGGCATCTTGCCGAGCAGCGAGCCCTTGCCGTGGACCACTTCGTCATGCGAAATCGGCAGTACGAAGTTCTCGGTGAACGCGTACCAGATGCTGAAGGTGAGCTTGTTGTGTTGGTATTTGCGGTAGATGGTTTCGGTCTGGAAGTACGCCAGGGTGTCATGCATCCACCCCATGTTCCATTTCATGCCGAACCCGAGGCCGCCCAGGTATGTCGGACGCGACACCATCGGCCACGCGGTCGACTCTTCGGCGATCGTCTGAGTGTCAGGATGATCCCGGTAGACGGCGAGATTCAGGTTTTTCAGAAAACCCACGGCCTCGAGATTCTCATGACCCCCGAAGCGGTTTGGAATCCACTCGCCCGCTTTGCGGCCGTAATCGAGGTACAGCATCGAGGCGACCGCATCCACCCGCAGGGCGTCGATGTGATACATGTCGAGCCAGAAGAGCGCATTGCTGGCGAGGAAGTTGCGCACCTCGGCGCGACCGTAGTTGAAAATCGAGCTGTTCCACTCGGGGTGGAATCCCTGGCGCGGATCGGCGTGCTCGTACAGGTGCGTGCCATCGAAGTAAGCCAGGCCGTGCTCGTCGGACGGAAAATGCGACGGCACCCAGTCCATGATCACGCCGATCCCGCGACGGTGCAGGTGATCGACGAAATACATGAAATCCTGCGGCGTCCCATAGCGGGACGTCGGCGAGAAGTAGCCCGTGACCTGGTAGCCCCAGGAGCCGTAGAACGGGTGCTCCATGATCGGCACCAGCTCCACGTGCGTGTAGCCCATTTCCGTCACGTAGTCGCCGAGAGAATGGGCCAGCTCGCGATACGTGAGCGAGCGGTTGTGTTCCTCCGGCACCCTTCTCCAGGAGCCGAGATGAACCTCATAAATCGACATCGGCGCATCGAGCGCGTTAGCGCGGGAGCGCGTCCTCATCCACTCATTATCGCCCCATTCGTAGGAAAGGTCCCAAACGACAGACGCGGTTCGCGGCGGCAATTCGGCGTAGAAGGCGAAAGGATCCGCCTTGTTGACGCTGTAACCCGCTTGTCGCGAGACGATGTGATACTTGTAGACCGCTCCGGGGGAGACTCCCGGAATGAAGCCTTCCCAGATCCCGGACGAATCGCCGCGCGCCTCCAAAGAGTGGGAAGAGGGGTTCCAACCGTTGAAGTCGCCGACTACCGAGACCGAGGCCGCATTCGGCGCCCATACGCCAAAGTGAGTCCCCTTTTCGCGGCCTCCTTGCCCGGATTCGATCGGGTGGGCGCCCAGCTTCTCGTAGGCGCGTACGTGCGTGCCTTCGCGAAAGAGATAAATATCCTGGTCCGTTAGCAGCATCACTGGAGTCTAGCAAGTCCCATGCCTATATTGCGTCTTTTGCGGCGTCTCTCGGTCGTTATTTTCGGGATACTTATGACGAGTAGCACAGTGCAGGCCAACGATCCCCAACATCAGTCGACACCGATCGTGATAGGTCATCGTGGCGCGAGCGGTTATGTGCCGGAGCACACGCTCACGTCTTATTTCATCGCCATGCAGGACGGGGCTGACTACGTCGAGCCCGATCTCGTCATGACGAAGGACGGAGTTCTCGTGGCACGCCACGAAAATGAGATCGGAGGTACCACGGATGTGGCCGATCATCCGGAGTTCGCGTCCCGGCGCGCCACCAAGGTCATCGACGGCGCCTCGATAACGGGTTGGTTTACTGAAGACTTCACACTCGCCGAGCTCAAAACATTGCGTGCGCGCGAGCGCATTCCGGACACGAGGCCGGGTAACACGCGCTTCAACGGGCAGTTCGAGATTCCAACTTTCGAGGAGATCCTGTCCCTGGTGCACGGCGTCGAAGAGCAGCGCGACACCCACGCGCGGCAACTCGGCAAACCCGCGCCCCGTCACATCGGGGTCTATCCCGAGACGAAACATCCGACCTACTTCGCGGGACTCGGGCTGCCGATGGAGCAGCTCCTGGTGCACACTCTCGAGCGTTACGGCTATAAAGGGCGGCACGGCTTGGCGTACATTCAGTCGTTCGAAGTGGGTAACCTCAAGGCTTTGGCCAAGATGACTCAACTGCCACTGGTGCAGCTCATCGACGGGACCGGCGCGCCCTACGATTTCGTGGCCGGGCACGACCCGCGCACGTACGCCGACATGATCACGCCGGCCGGCCTCAAGGAAATCGCAACTTATGCCCAGGCGATCGGACCCTACAAGCTCCTCATCATTCCGCGCACGGCGGAGGGGAAGCTCGGGGAGCCGACGGCCCTGGTAGCGGATGCGCATGCGCAGGGGCTGCTGCTGCATCCGTGGACGTTCCGCGCGGAAAACTACTTTCTGCCGTCGAATCTTCTGCGCGGTACCGATCCGGGCGCGCACGGCAATCTCGAGTCCGAGATTCTTCCGTACCTGCGCGCCGGCATCGACGGTTTTTTCACCGACAATGCGGACGTGGGCTTCAAGGCCCGCGAGGAATTTCTCCACAATCATTGATATGACACGGTGATATGAAAATACAGCTCACTCCTGTCGAAGCGCGCGTCATCGGGTGTCTCATCGAGAAACAGATCACGACCCCGGATCAGTACCCGCTATCGCTCAACGCATTGGTCAACGCGTGCAATCAGAAGAGCAACCGCGATCCGGTGCTGGAGTTGGAGGAGCGGGTCGTGCAGCAGACCCTCGACGACCTGGGACGCAAACACTTCGTCGTCGAGAAGTCGGGATTCGGCAGCCGGGTCCCCAAGTACCAGCACAGGTTCTGCAACACCGAGTACGGTACGCTGAAGCTCGATCCGCAGGAGCTCGCGATCGTCTGCGAGCTGTTGGTGCGCGGGCCGCAGACACCGGGCGAGTTGCGCACCCGGGCGGCGCGGATGGCGACGATTGGTGATGTGTCGGAAGTGGAGGCGGCGCTGACGCGGCTAAGCGAGCGCGAGGATGGGCCGTTCGTAATACGGCTGGCTCGCGAGCCGGGCCGGCGCGATTCGCGGTGGGCGCATCTGTTCAGCGGCCCGGTGGAGGGAGACAGGGAGGAGCGGCATTCGGGTGATGCACGGGTAGCGCCTGCCGGCGCTCGGGCCGAGCATGTCGGTTCCGATGGAACCGCGGGCGGCCAGCGCTCGTCCATTCCTACGCCGGAAACGGCGTTTCCCGACATGCGGCAGGAGGAGAGATTGGAGCGCCTCGAAGACGAGGTCCGGGCGTTACGTGCGGAGTTGAATGAGCTGCGGGCGCGGTTGGGAGACTAGTTCGGAGTTGCGCGCGAGGAGCGGCGCGCGGGGCCTTTGCCGGCTGGCGACTAGTTCGATCTCTTCCGTCCGCCGCCGGGGCCGACGAACACCAGTGCGTTTCCGACAGCATCGGACTGCGGCGCCTTCGCCGCGTTCTCCAGGATGAGTTTGGCCCGCGCGGCCGCGGCCTTGGACTCTTCCTCGGCCTGGTGAGCTTCCACGGGGTAGGCGAGCAAGTAGCCTTGCACGGCCAACGGCCCGCAATGTGACAGGAACTCGAGTTGTGCCGGGCGTTCCACGCCTTCGGCGACGACCTGCAACCCCAGGCCGTGACAAAGGGCGACAATGGAGCGGACTATCGCGGCCGAACGGGGGTTTGTATCGATACCCTCGATGAGCATGCGGTCGAGCTTGACGCGGGTGATCGGCAACTGCTCGAGCGAAGTGAGCGACGAATAGCCGATGCCGAAATCATCCAAGGCGATCGATACACCCTGCTCCCGCAGGCGGCGCAGTGAATCGATTGTCGTGGCGCCGGTCTGGAACACCGTCTCGGTCAACTCCAATTCCAGGGCGCTGGCCGGCAGACCGGTGACTTCGAGGGAGCGGGCGACGTGTCCGACGAAGTCGCTCTCGAGGAACTGCGGTGGCGAAACATTGATCGCCACGCACGCCCGGTGCCACCCCTGCGCGCGCCAGGCTGCGACCGTGGATGTCGCCGAACGCAACACCCAGTCCGTGAGCTCGTGGATGAGGCCGGTCTTTTCGGCGATGTGAATGAACTCGGTGGCGGTGGCAATGCGACCGTCCGGTTTGCGCCAGCGTAGCAGCGCCTCGAGGCCGATGACCTCGAAGGTATGCAGCGCCACCTGCGGCTGGAACATCAGCATGAGATCGCCCGCTTCAACGGCCTTGCGCAGCGATTGCTCGAGGCGGAAGCGCTGCGCCGCGGCGTCGTAAAGCGCAGCCTTGTACAGGGCGAAACGATTCCGCCCCAACTCCTTGGCGCGGAAGAGTGCGACGTCGGCGGCGCGGAGCAACCCTTCAGCATCCTCGGCATGATCGGGATAGAGGCTTGCACCAACACTGGCGCTCGTCGAGAGCGCACGCCCGTCGATGGTGAGAGGGTGCTGCAACGTCGTAACGATCGCCGCCGCACGACTCTCCACTTCCTCGACCGACTTGACATCCTCGATCAGAACAGTGAATTCGTCGCCGCCCAGTCGCGCCAGCAGGCCGCCGCCACCCGCGGCGCCTTGCAGCCGCGTGGCGATACCTTGCAGGACGCGATCGCCAAAGTTGTGGCCGAGCGTGTCGTTGATCGACTTGAAGTTATCCACGTCCACGAACAGGAGCGCGATACGTTGGCTGCTCGCCTTCGCGCGCATCAGAGCGTTGGCGAGGCGCGCCGACAACTGTCGACGATTGGGGAGCTGTGTGAGCGGATCGTGGTGCGCGAGGTGATGCAGCTGCCGTGTGCGCTCGGCGACGTGTCGCTCGAGCTCGACCTGGTGCGCGCGTAGTTTCGCCTCGGCGCTGGAAATGTGGTCGGCCATCGTGTTGAACGATTCCGCCAACTCATCGATTTCAGCGGATCCGCCGCGCGGAGCCCGCGCATCGCGGTTGCCGCTGGCCATCGATCGGATGGCAACGGTCAGCCGGCGCACCGGCAGGCTGATACTCAGAGCCAGGGCAACCGCGACGATGAGCACCAGGCCGAGCACGGCGGCTCCCGTCATTGTCAGGGTGTGCTCCGCGATCTGCGCCGACGAGGCGGCGTGCTCCGCCGCTTGCAGAAGCCCGAGTCGCGCGGGGTCCTGCAGTTGTTCCTCCACCACCGCGGTGAGGGCGGCGCTATCTTCCAACAGCTCACGGCGTGCGGGACCGTTCGCCGCGTCGAAGTGCTCTATTGCAACTCGGAGGCGCGTGGCGGTCGCGAAGTCTTCATGGACGAGGTCCAGCCATGCCTTGCCGGGCGACTTCTGCAGCTCCGCCGAGTGAGCGCTCAGCACCGTGGCGAAGTTCTGTTCTCTGCGCGCCATCGCCGCGCCGACCGAAAAATTGCCGCGGATGGTCGCGATGGCCACCTCGAGCTCGGAGAGCGAGCGCTGCGCGATGACCTGGGTACCGTTGATGGCCATCCCAGCACCACCCGCGGAGGCGACATAGTGATAGACGCGATCGAGGGCCGCGTTGCGCTCGTCCACCCACTGCGCGCGCTGGGCCGCGCTTTTCGCAAGCTGTTGGCCGCTCGCGATGTGGTTGGATAGTTGCGTGCGAAGTTGGGCGGCCGGCTGCGTGATCGAGGGCGCCGGCGTGCTGTCGTAGTACGTCGTCAGTGCGCTTTGCAGCGCGTCACCGGCCGCCGTGATGGTGCTGAAGTCAGAGGAGCGCCCCGCCTGGAGATATTCGCTTACCGAACGATCGAAGGCGACCAGCCTTTCGAGTACGGCGCTCGCGCGCCGCGCCAGCGGCTCGCTTTCGCTCTGCATGGTCCGAACCGCATCGGTCGCCTGGCGAGTGGTCCGGGTCGCCAGTTCATGGCCCATGAGGATCACGGCCGCCACGGCCGCCAGACCCAGAGCCAGGCGGCTGCCGATCCCAATACGCGGTCGCCAGCCACGACGCCCCGCCGCTACGGGGGCGGGGAGGGCGGGCTGCTCAGAAGCATGCGTCTCAGGGGGAGTGTGCTGCATATGACATAAGCCGCGACTGAGAGACTTGCTTGTCCCGCTGGCGGCCTTTTTCCCACGCGCATCTTGCGCTGTAGGGCGGGCGACTTCCGTGGTGAGGATCGCATAAAGCGCGGCAGTATTTCAGCTGGGCCGGGGCTGGAGGCCGCTGGGACCCCGCTAGACCCGTTGTTTGCCTTATACTGGGGGTATGACCGACAGCCTTAGGACCTCATGAGCGAGATCGCCGACACATTTGACTCGGCCTTCACCAAAGCCGTCGATCTGGGCAATCGGCTCGCGGACAAGGATAAGGACGCCGACCTCTGGGACATCGCGGACGGGTTGCTGGCAGGCGCGCTGCAGTACTGGTTGTATTCGCGCCAGCCTTGCGGCGATCCGCGCTGCCAGGATTGCATGCCCATCAGCACCGCCGAGGGTCGCATGGCGGAGCTGAAACGACTGATGGAGCAACTCGCTTCCGAGAGCGAGTATTTCCACACGCCGACCGACGCGAACGCCGGCCGCGCGTAACGCGCTCGACGGGCCGTGAGCCCGCCGAGCCAGAAGCTTTCTCCCTACGCGGGCACCGCCGTAGTCCGCCCCACTTCATCCAGGGCCTGCTCGAAGATGTTGAAACCTTCTTTCAACAGGGCGTCGGGAATCGTCAGTGGCGCGAGGAAACGGATCACGTTGCCGTAGACTCCGCACGACAAAAGGATGAGGCCGCGTCGGCCGGCCGCTTGCACCAGGGCCTTCGTGAGCTCCGCGTCCGGTTGTTCGGCGCTGCAATTCTTCACCAACTCGATGGCCACCATCGCACCGAGCGCACGCACGTCGCCCACCGCGGGAAAGCGCACCTGAAGTCCCTTCAGACGCGATGTCATGAAGTGGCCGATGTGCTGCGCGCGATTCAGCAGCTGCTCCTCGCGGATGACTTCCAACACCGTCAAACCCGCCGCGCAGGCCAGTGGCGAGCCGCCGTACGTGCCGCCGAGTCCGCCCGGGCCGGGCGAATCCATGATGTCCGCCTTGCCGATCACCGCTGATAGCGGCACGCCGCCGGCCACGCTCTTGGCGATCGTCATCAGATCGGGCTCTACTCCGGAGTGCTCGATCGCGAACATGCGCCCGGTGCGGGCGAAACCCGTCTGGATCTCGTCCACGATCAGCAGGATGCCGTGTTGGTCGCACAGGGCGCGCAGCTTGCGCAGTAACTCGGTGGGCGCCACGTAGAAGCCGCCTTCGCCGAGCACGGGCTCGATGATGATGGCCGCGACGCGAGCCGGGTCCACGTCCGCCTTGAAGAGTTGCTCGATCGCCTGCATTGACTGCTCGACCGTGGTCCCGTGGTAGGCCATCGGGAAGGGCACGTGATAGACCTCGGGCAGCATCGGTCCGAAGCCGGCCTTGTAGGGCTGCACTTTCCCGGTGAGGCTGATGCAGGCGAGGGTGCGCCCGTGAAAGCCGCCGGAGAAGGCGATTACGGCGGATCGCCTGGTGTGGAAGCGCGCGATCTTGATCGCGTTCTCGATCGCTTCGGCACCCGTGCTGAGGAAAATCGTTTTCTTCGGAGTCTTGCCCGGGGCCAGCTCGTTGAGTTGCTCCGCGAGCGCAACGTAGCTTTCGTAGGGTGTTACCTGGAAGCAGGTATGGATGAACCTGTCGAGCTGCCGCGCGATCGCTTCCTTCACCCGCGGGTGCACATGCCCGGTGTTGAGAACGGCGATGCCGCTCGCAAAGTCGATGTAGCGCTTGCCTTCCACGTCCCAGAGCTCCGCGTTGGAAGCACGGTCCGCGTAGACAGCCAGAGAGTTCGAGACCCCGCGCGGAATGGCATTTTTCCGGCGCTCATGCAGATCGGCATTCGACGTCAAGATGGATTCTCCGGCGCGGGTGGCGAAACGTATTGCATTCTATGCGAATTCGCCCCGATACGGCTCACGCCCACGGGCGGCGGGGCGCCCGGTCAACCTGCGAGGGGGCGCCGTGCCCTGGGCCGCGCGGCCCGACGCGAACGCTGCCGTGGCCGAATGGCTTCCCCCGAGTCATGCGAGGGAGCGCCGGACCCTCTACAATGGCGGCCCGCCGTTGCCGTGGAAGTGACTGTTTTGAGCGAAATTCCTTCCCCTGTCCCCGGGCAGGCGATCACCACCGAGGTGGTCATCATCGGGGCCGGCCCCTGTGGGCTGTTTCAAGTATTCGAGCTGGGGCTACTCGGGATCAGCGCCCATGTGGTGGACTCCCTGCAGCATCCCGGCGGGCAGTGCGCCGAGCTGTACCCGGAAAAACCGATTTACGACATCCCGGCGCTGCCGGTCTGTGGCGCCCAGGAGCTCGTCGATCGCCTCATGCAGCAGATAGCGCCGTTCCACCCCACCTTCCACCTCGGCCAGGAAGTCCTGGAGTTCGCGCGCCTGGAGAGTGGCCGTTTTCACATCCGTACCGCCACCGGCACGACGTTCGACGCGGGTACCGTGGTCATCGCGGCTGGCGTGGGCTCGTTTCAGCCCCGTCGTATCGGCATCGAAGGCTCGGAGGCTTTCGAGGGCTCGGCGCTGCATTACCGGGTGAAGAATTCCAGCAGTCTCCACGGGCAGGATCTCGTCATTTTCGGCGGTGGTGATTCGGCGCTCGACTGGACCCTGGAGCTCCTCCCCAAAGCGCGCAGCCTCACGCTCGTCCACCGGCGTCCGGACTATCGCGCGGCGCCGGCTTCGGTCGCGAAGATGCAGGAGCACGTGGCGGCGGGGCGCATGCGGGTGTTCGAGGCATTGCCCCACTCGTTCATCATCGACAACGGCAGCCTGCGTGGAGTCAACATCAAGGCACGCGATGGTGCCAGTCACGCTTTGCATGCCGACCAGTTGCTGGTGTTCTTCGGGTTGCATCCGAAGCTGGGCGCCATCGCCGAGTGGGGGCTGGAGCTCGAGAAGAAAGCTCTCAAGGTGGATACCGAGAAGTTTCAGACGAATCTGCCGGGCGTGTTCGCCGTCGGCGATATCAACACCTATCCGGGCAAGAAGAAGCTGATCCTGTCGGGCTTTCACGAAGCCGCGCTCGCGGCGTTCGCGATCCAGCACCA